>NZ_JAHLRI010000002.1:0-175301 GCF_018919685.1 Enterococcus sp. S183_ASV_20 | reverse complement strand
TCACGCAGACGAATACGAATGGCGAAATTTACACAGGAAAAGCCGAAATAAGTGGAGCTTCGGGCACTATTTTAAGTTATGATACGACTAGTTATCGCCCGACGACCCAACCAGCTACAAAATCGATTACTCCAAATGTTAAAATCACTGTTACTTGGAACAATGGCGGCGGTGTTGATGTTTATTATGGCTACGTTTCTTATTCACAACGTTTAGCTTTGACAGATGGTATCGCCGTGACAGACGGGGTCAAAGAAGTTTGGCTTTCATAAAAAGAGCTAGACATTCAAGTTTTTGCTTGAATGTCTAGCTCTTTTGTTGATTGAATCGGGGGATTTAAATACTTAGTTTCGATAAGAACGAACGGTATTATTAATAGCAGAAATACTATATTTTAATTCATCTTCTAACGTTTGATCAATGTCTGTGTCTAAAGTTTCTGCAAACATGGCTTCATATTCAGCGATAGAAAGTTCTGTCCGATTATCCAGTAGTGCTAAATGAGTTTCTTTTTGTAAATGATTTTGATAACCAGCTACTAATTCACCAGTGAAAAATTCAGCGACAGCACCAGAACCATAACTGAATAACCCAATTTGATTGCCTGCGGTTAAAGTCGTTGCATTTTCTAAAAGGGAAATGAGTCCCAGATAAAGTGAACCCGTATACAAGTTTCCTACGCGACGACTATAGATGATGCTTTCTTCATAACGGGCTAAAATTCGTTCCTGTTCTGCTTCAGTTTGGTCGGAGATTTTTGCTAATAAGGCTTTTTTGCCCATTTTTGTGTAAGGAATATGGAACGCTAAAGCATCATAATCTGCAAAATCAAGACCGGTTCGTTTTTTATGTTCATCCCAGACTTGGGCAAAAGATTGGATGTAGGTTTCGTTTGACAAAGGACCATCGACCATAGGATATGGATGGCCTGTTGGACGCCAAAAGTCATAGATATCTTGCGTCAGCATCACATTATCCTCTTTTAAAGCCAAGATGCGCGGCTCACTAGCAACTAACATTGCAACCGCCCCAGCTCCTTGTGTAGGCTCACCGCCAGAATTTAAGCCATATTTTGCAATATCTGCCGCTACGACCAAGACTTTTTTATCTGGATGTAAGGCGACGTGATTCTTAGCTAACTGTAAACCTGCTGTTGCTCCGTAACAAGCTTCCTTGATTTCGAAAGAGCGAGCGAAAGGTTGAATCCCCATTAAACGGTGTAAGACAACTGCGGCCGCTTTTGACTCATCGATACTGGACTCAGTCCCGACAATCACCATATCAATGGCCTCTTTATCTTCTTTGGTCAAGATCGCTTCTGCGGCATTGGCTGCAAATGTCACAATATCTTGGCTGATTGGGTTCACCGCCATTTGGTCTTGCCCAATACCAATATGAAATTTTCCAGGGTCTACATTTCTGGCTTCAGCCAGTGCCGTCATATCAATATAATAAGGGGGCACAAAAAAACTAATTTTATCAATCCCAATTGTCATTTCTTTAACTCCTTTACGATAAATAGATTCATTATATAAAATAGCACGAAATGAACCAAAATGGGGAATTTTTGTATTAACTTCATAGATTATTAAAAAATATCTTATAAGTCTGTTAACATTCAGTAATTGGCACTTGTGATTCTGGGATTTTATGATATATTTCAAGATGGAGGTGCATTTAGTTGAAAACAGTAGTTATTATTGATGCATTACGAACACCAATTGGAAAATATAAAGGCAGCTTAAGTCAAGTAAGTGCCGTAGACTTAGGAACACATGTTACAACACAACTTTTAAAAAGACATTCCACTATTTCTGAAGAAATTGATCAAGTAATCTTTGGAAATGTTTTACAAGCTGGAAATGGCCAAAATCCCGCACGACAAATAGCAATAAACAGCGGTTTGTCTCATGAAATTCCCGCAATGACAGTTAATGAGGTCTGCGGATCAGGAATGAAAGCCGTTATTTTGGCGAAACAATTGATTCAATTAGGGGAAGCGGAAGTTTTAATTGCTGGCGGGATTGAGAATATGTCCCAAGCACCTAAATTACAACGATTTAATTACGAAACAGAAAGCTATGATGCGCCTTTTTCTAGTATGATGTATGATGGGTTAACGGATGCCTTTAGTGATCAAGCAATGGGCTTAACTGCTGAAAATGTGGCCGAAAAGTATCATGTAACTAGAGAAGAGCAAGATCAATTTTCTGTACATTCACAATTAAAAGCAGCTCAAGCACAAGCAGAAGGGATATTCGCTGACGAAATAGCCCCCTTAGAAGTGTCAGGAACGCTTGTAGAGAAAGATGAAGGGATTCGCCCTAATTCGAGCGTTGAGAAGCTAGGAACGCTTAAAACAGTTTTTAAAGAAGACGGTACCGTGACAGCAGGGAATGCATCAACCATTAATGATGGAGCTTCTGCTTTGATTATTGCTTCACAAGAATATGCCGAAGCACACGGTCTTCCTTATTTAGCTATTATTCGAGACAGTGTGGAAGTCGGTATTGATCCAGCCTATATGGGGATTTCGCCGATTAAAGCCATTCAAAAACTGTTAACGCGGAATCAACTTACTACGGAAGAAATTGATCTGTATGAAATCAACGAAGCTTTTGCAGCAACTTCAATTGTGGTCCAAAGAGAGCTGGCTTTACCAGAGGAGAAGGTTAACATTTATGGTGGCGGTATTTCATTAGGTCATGCGATTGGTGCCACAGGTGCTCGTTTATTAACAAGTTTAAGTTATCAATTAAATCAAAAAGAAAAGAAATATGGAGTGGCTTCTTTATGTATCGGCGGTGGCTTAGGACTCGCTATGCTACTAGAGAGACCTCAGCAAAAAAAAAACAGCCGATTTTATCAAATGAGTCCTGAGGAACGCCTGGCTTCGCTTCTTAATGAAGGCCAGATTTCTGCTGATACAAAAAAAGAATTTGAAAATACGGCTTTATCTTCGCAGATTGCCAATCATATGATTGAAAATCAAATCAGTGAAACAGAAGTGCCGATGGGCGTTGGCTTACATTTAACAGTGGACGAAACTGATTATTTGGTACCAATGGCGACAGAAGAGCCCTCAGTGATTGTGGCTTTGAGTAATGGTGCAAAAATAGCACAAGGATTTAAAACAGTGAATCAACAACGTTTAATGCGTGGACAAATCGTTTTTTACGATGTTGTAAATCCCGAGTCATTGATTGATAAACTACAAGTAAGAGAAGCGGAAATTTTTCAACAAGCAGAGTTAAGTTATCCATCTATCGTTAAACGCGGCGGCGGCTTAAGAGATTTGCAGTATCGTGCTTTTGATGAATCATTTATATCTGTCGACTTTTTAGTAGATGTTAAGGATGCAATGGGGGCAAATATCGTTAACGCTATGTTGGAAGGTGTGGCCGAGTTGTTCCGTGAATGGTTTGCGGAGCAAAAGATTTTATTCAGTATTTTAAGTAATTACGCAACGGAGTCGGTTGTTACGATGAAAACGGCTATTCCAGTTTCACGTTTAAGTAAGGGGATCAATGGCCGGGAAATTGCTGAAAAAATTGTTTTAGCTTCACGCTATGCTTCATTAGATCCCTATCGGGCAGTCACGCATAACAAAGGGATCATGAATGGCATTGAAGCTGTAGTTTTAGCTACAGGAAATGATACACGCGCTGTTAGCGCTTCTTGTCATGCTTTTGCGGTGAAGGAAGGTCGCTACCAAGGCTTGACTAGTTGGACGCTGGATGGCGAACAACTAATTGGTGAAATTTCAGTTCCGCTTGCTTTAGCCACGGTTGGCGGTGCCACAAAAGTCTTACCTAAATCTCAAGCAGCCGCTGATTTGTTAGCAGTGACGGATGCAAAAGAACTAAGTCGAGTAGTAGCGGCTGTTGGTTTGGCACAAAATTTAGCGGCGTTAAGGGCCTTAGTCTCTGAAGGAATTCAAAAAGGACACATGGCTCTACAAGCACGTTCTTTAGCGATGACGGTCGGAGCTACTGGTAAAGAAGTTGAGGCAGTCGCTCAACAATTAAAACGTCAAAAAACGATGAACCAAGACCGAGCCATGGCTATTTTAAATGATTTAAGAAAACAATAAAAAAACAGTTCAGCAGAAATTATTCTGCTGAACTATTTTTTTTCACATTAGGTAGCCGTTTCAGGCCACGAATTGGTTTTACTTTTAAGACATCTAAGAAGAAAGTGAACACAGGGATTCCTACAATAAGTCCCCATACACCAAAGAGACGCTCACTAACTAATAAAATGACAAACGTATAAAAGATTGGTAACTCTGTTTTACTAGACATGAATTTAGGATTTAGCACGTAAGATTCAAATAAATGGACGATTGTAATTAAAGCTAAGATATAAATCACATCGTTCAAGCCACCTTGGGAATAAGCGATGAAACTTAGCGGAATGCAGGAAATAATCACACCAGCAACTGGGACTAAGCTCAAAATGAAGATCATAATGGCTAAACTAGGTAACTGAGTAAAGCCGATTATCGCCAAGGCCAAGGTAGTAATGACTGTATTCACCACAGCAATGAAAAACTGAGCTTCCATTACGACACCAAATGTGTTGACGAACTTGTTGGCAAAATAATAGATATCCTGAAAAAACCAATCAAAATCACTTTTTAAAAATAACTTAGAAAAATCGGCCATTTGCTTCTTCTCAATCATAAAGAAGAAACTTAAAATAAAGGACATGACAAATGATAAACCGACAGCGCCAATATCTTGAATGTAGCGTAAAATCATTGAAGCACCATTCTGGAGTTGAGAGAGTAAGTTAGATTTTTCCAAGTATTGATCAATAAATTGCAATACTTGATTTGTATCTGTATGTGGACTTTGATAAAAATCAACTACAGAATTAATCATTTGAGTCGTTTGGTTAACTAGAACGGGAACATATTTAGTAATCGCTAAATAGATTAGAAAAACAACCAATGCATAGGTTAAGAGAACGATGACAATCGTCGGGATTTTCATATAGCGTTGAACAAAATGGACCAAACGAACAGCTAAATAGGTAAAGATAAATGTTAAAAGAATTGTTGTAATCATGCTTCTGGATAAATAAAGCACAAAAATAATCAAAGCAAGGACGCAAAAACGTCGCAAACGTTCATTTTGAATAAATTTTTGATACAAACTCATAGGGGAAACTCCTTCTTTACTGAATAATCAATCCTGTTAAGAATAACATAACCATACCGATGGCAGCTAGGCCACAAACAATAATATGGCGGCGTTTGTACATCACTACAATGGCGATGAACTCTCGAATAAACGCGTTAGGTAAAAAATAAAAAGCGGTTTTTGCACCAATGCCATCAGCTTTTAAGCCAGCCATTCGAGCGAAAAGACCCGCTCGGAAAAGGTGATAATTGTTTGTAGTAAAAATGGCTTGGAAATTAGCATTTCCAAAATCCTCAATCATTGTTTCTTTGGAAAAACGCATATTTTCTAGTGTGTTTTTTGAATGAGCTTCTACTAAAATATCATCATCAGGAATACCTTGTGTCAAAGCATACATTTTCATCGCGACACTTTCAGGAAGTAATTCATCAGGGCCTTGGCCACCAGACATGACGATTTTTGGTGGATTTAACGTTGCGCGATTTTGAGCCTTGTAAAATTGAATGGCTTTGTTGATACGGGCTTGCAATAACGGCGGCACAATCTCACCATTGATTAACCCCGAACCTAACACAACAATATAATCCTGTGTATATTTTGGCTGATTAAATTGATACAACGTAGAAACAGTTAAAAAATTATAAAAAACAAACGCGAAATAAGTCAAAATAAATGGCGCAATAGTTAAGGGTAAGGAGAGCCAAGTTGGTAACAACGATTGAAAAAAGAAATTATAAATTAATAGTAATGTTAAGCCAATTGCTAGCAACAATGTCAACAAGTTCCCTAGAGACCGACCTTCTTTTCTCATAACAACGACCGCATTCCAATAGAGGAAAATAATTAAGGCATAGAGTCCTAAAGCCAAAGCGATAAAAATTGCCAGCAGGGCAATAATTGCTAAGGTGATTAGAAAGTAGTTGTTTGTACGAATCGCAGTAATCCCTAAATAAGTCGCTAGAACCACAAGAAAAATATTAAATAATGTTCCATTCAGTAAACGCCTTTTTTCTTTGAAGTAGAAGAGCGCAAACAAGCCAAAAAAAGCAATGGGAATTAAAAAGAAGGCTGTGCCACGAATGATTTCTAAATATAAAACATATGAGAAGAACATAAAGACGGTCCAGCCAAACATCCACGGCAACCAATCGTGTTCTTTTTTCTTTTTCCGCCACGAGGGAATGAAAAAGAGACCCAATAAATAAACACCTAAAAAGGTTAAATCACCATAAAATTGCATAAATAAACTCCTTTAAAACATTTTTCCTCTTCAGTATAACGAAAACTCTTCAAAAAAAATAGAGGAAGCACTTAGTTTCAGAAGGTTTTCTTGTTCTTTTTTTTATAAAAAAAACCTGACGATTAACGTCAGGTTTTTGAGTCAGTATTGTTTAATTAAGCTTTAGTAACGTTAGTTGCTTGAGGGCCACGTTGACCTTCTTCGATTTCGAAAGTTACTGCTTGACCTTCTTCTAAAGTTTTGAAGCCGTCACCTTGGATAGCTGAGAAATGTACGAATACATCGTTTCCGTTTTCTGCAGTGATGAAGCCAAAGCCTTTGTCTGAGTTAAACCATTTTACTGTACCTGTTTCCATAATAAATATCCTCCTAGATGTGTGTTATAACACATTCATATTTTGCAATTACTTGAAAGGTGAAAAATGTGGAAGATGTTTATTTGAAACAGCTACCCATATTACCGAACAAAAACTACATCTATTACTATAGCATACTAACTGGTTTTTGTATAGCGATAACCTTATTTTCTTTTTTATCGGATGTTTTTTAAAAACTAGAAAGTGAAGATAAGGCTGTTATAGTGCTGTTTCAATAAGTCTCAGAAAAAAAGCCCATTGTAAGGCGCTTTCTTACAATGGGCTTTTTGCCTGTTTTTAATAACGGAGGATAGCTGCTAAAGATTTTTCATCTGGTGCAGCTTTTTGGTCTAAAACAAAAACTTGCCCGCCGTTTTGAATGACTTGGTAAGCAATGGTGTTTAAAAGTTTGCGACGATCGTACTCTTCAGATGACATTTCATTGTTTTCAGTAACAAAGAGTGACGTTGCAATAAAAAGATGGGAAATTTTGCCGTCAGCTGCCGCTGGCGAAATATCTGTAAATTGATCTAAGAATTTACGATCTAGTAATTTGTTATAAGAAGCTGTTTCTTTTTCTGTTAACTCTGCAGCTATTTTTTCACTAGCGCTGCGGATATCTTGAATGGTTGCTTGTGCAGGTGAAGCAGCAACTGAAATTGAGCAATCATAATAAGGGTTTTTAGCAATCTTTTTAAAGAGTGTTTGGTTTTCTGGTAAAGCATAAAGATAAAGCGGTAATTTTTCAGGATTATCCAGTTGATCTTTTAAGAAAGTATCGACTGCTTGATAGTAGTTCACCCAATCAATTTCAACTTCTTTATCTTTAGTATTGATGCTATGATAAGCGACACCTTCTTTAGAACCGTTAGAACTACCTTGAGTTGAAAAGTTTAAATTACCACCCGTTAATTCATCACCTAAAGCTGTGACCACGTCTGTTGGCGCGTCTTTAGGCAATTCAACAGGAGTCACAGTCGTATGATCGACCTTGTAAAGTTTCATTGAATCACGATTTAGAGCAAGTAGGTAATAATGGTAGTTAAATTGTTTGTCTTTGACTAGTCCAAGTAAATAAGGAATCGTGTCCACGTAATATTGATCGTCAACGGGCACATCTAATCGTTGAACAAAGGTGTTTTCTGGAGATAAGATGATTGAAACACTTGCTGTGCCGTTGCGCCAGAAGGAAGCATCAGCTAGAAGTGCGTCAACTTTTTCTTGGAAAACAGCCCATTTTTCCTCAGGAAATTTTTTTTCAAAGCGTGTTTTTGCCGCTTTTGCAAAATTTTTCAAAACAAGCGAATCTTTTTCTACGTTTTGATGAGCGACATGGGTGTTAAACAAGAAAGTAACAAACGGTCCATGAACTTCTTCAGAAAATAATGTTGATAAGCTATCTTTTTTTTGATTTGCCATAATAAAATCCCCCTTCTAAAAGTAAGTGTAGCACAGGAAATCGAATGTTTAAAACAATATGTTCAATAAAAGAAAACGCTTTAAAGAATCTAAATAAAGGACTGTTAATGGTGTTCTAATAAAAGTTTTATAAAAAATATAGCTGAAACTCATGATAAAAAAGGCACAAACCACTATACTTACGTTATGCCAATTATCCCGAATTGGTTTTTTCATACTTACTCCTACCAAGAGTAAATAACAACCTTCATTTCCACCACAGACGACGGTCGTGGTGGTTTTTTTTGTTTAGGTTCTAGTTTTTTTGCTATCAATTGACTAGGAGAAGTGAACGTTCTTTAAGAATTTGTCATTTCAAATTTACGGAACCGCAAGAAACGATTTGCTTCTTCCTCTAACTGAGTAATTTCTTCTTCTGTTAACTCTTCCGTAGTAATGTGAATATGTAACTCTTTTTGTGTGCTTGTCATAGGTGCCTGATGATTGATCTCTGTTTGTTGGGTGCGGCCCATTAAATAGTCCAAGGAAACAGAAAAATAGTCTGCTATTTTTAAAAGATTCTCTACTTTAGGCGAAGAGGTATCCCAACGACGAATTTGTCCATTGGAAATGCCGACGTTTCTTTCTAATTGGGCGAGGGTTAATTGCTTTGACTGAGCTAGTTGTTTAATGCGAGAAATTAAGGTCATTTCAAGTCCTCCTTGCGTTTTTCGTTTGCTAATTTTAAATTAGCGTAAAAGCGAATGTTTGTCAATTGCGAGCGTGTAATAAGAAGGTGAACATCTCATGAGTGATTTTTTAGAAAATTTCCGATGAAAAAAAGAAGAAATAGAGTTATTATTAGTAAGTAAACTGTTTTGGAGCGAGAGGGGATGAATCAATGGAGAAAATTAAAAGTTACCAAGAGGATTCTGAAGTGCAGAAAAATCGTTGGTGGATCTTAGTTTCTGTGGCTATGTTTACCTTCATGTCTACATTAGATTCCAGCATTGTAAATATTGCTTTACCGACTATTTCAAAAGAAATGTCCGTACCCATGAATCAAGCAGAATGGGTCGTATCTATTTATTTAATGGTTGTCTGTGCTTGTTTATTATTATTTGGAAAAATTGGCGACAGTTTTGGAAAAATAAAAGTTTATCGAATTGGCACGGTTATTTTTACGATTGGTTCATTACTTTGTGGCTTTAATCAATCGCTGAGCTTTCTATTATTTGCGCGAGTCGTTCAAAGTATTGGTGCTAGCATGACCATGGCGACCAATTCAGGAATTATTACGGAAGTATTCCCTTTAAATGAAAGAGGGCGGGCGCTTGGTGCAGTAGGTGCCTTTGTCTCTTTAGGCGCGATTGCTGGTCCTGGGATTGGTGGATTGATCTTATCAAACTTTTCTTGGTCGTATATTTTTTGGATTAATGTTCCTGTGGGGCTAGTTACAATTTTAATTGGCGAAAAGTTTCTACCAAAAGATATTACAAAAACAAAAGAAAAAATAGATTTTCCAGGATTTGCTTGTATTGCCATTGCGATTATGACGTTCTTCGGCGGGATTTTCCTCGGACAAGAGAGCGGGTTTGGCTCGTTACAATCCTATTTATTGTTCATTATTGCAGTAATCGCATTAGGATTATTTATAATGGTTGAACGAAAAAGAAAAAGCCCACTTATTAAGTTCGCAATTTTTAAAAACAAAATTTTTACTTTAAGTTTATTGTCCGCCGTTTTAATTTTTGCCTCAAACTTTTTTGTAAATGTTGTCATTCCATTTTATTTGCAGGATGCACGCAAACTAAGTGCTAGTTATGCTGGTCTATTAATGATGGTATTTCCGTTATTAATGGTGGTTGGGGCTCCTCTGAGTGGCTATTTGACGGATAAAATTGGCCCAGGTATTTTAACATTTGGCGGATTGTTGCTTTTGTGCTGTACGTCGTTAATGTATATGTTTTTAGATATGAATTCGCCCATCTGGTATTATGTGATTGCAACAGCCATTATGGGCTTGGGAAATGCACTTTTCCAGTCTCCAAACAATACAATGGTTATGAGCAGTGTTGAAAAGCAAGATTTAGGTGTAGCAGGAAGTATGAATTCTTTTGCTAGAAACTTAGGAATGGTCATTGGGATTGCGTTGTCAACGACCATTTTATATCGTGGCATGAGCGAAGCCTATGGTGAACGAGTAACCACGTATCTGGCTAATCGCCCAGATATATTTATTGTGGGAATGCGTGAAACCTTTTTTGTCGCCTTTCTATTATGTGTGGCGGCCTTTATATTAACGATTTTACGTTTTCGGAAAACAACCAAATAAGTAAAAAGAAACAGACGAGAAAGATTCATGATTTTTCTCGTCTGTTTCTTTACTAGCTAAGAAAATAAGCAAATGCGATTGTATATTTCTAATTCTCTGTTACAATAAAGAAAGTAAACTGTACTAAACTGTACTACTTTTAAGAATGAATTTGACGATTAATTATCATAAGATTGTGTAGAAAATACCGTAGGAGGAATACAAATGGAACTGATAGGACATGGACATTCATGTATTGAAATTCGTCTAAACGACGGCACGAACCTTTTATTTGATCCTTTTATTAATGGCAACCCTTTAGCGGACGTTTCACTTGAAGATTTACACCCTGATTACATCTTAATCACCCACGGACACAGCGATCATATTGGCGATATGCTAGCAATTGCTCAAGCCAACAAGGCAACGATTATTGCGATAGCTGAAGTGGCTACGTATGCGCAGTCGCAAGGGGTAAAAGCGCATGGAATGAATCTAGGTGGGCGTTATGTCTTTCCTTTTGGTTCGGTTAAATTTGTGCCAGCTTTGCATAGTTCCGGTTATGAAATAGACGGCGTAATGACCTACATGGGCGAAGCAAGTGGGATTATTTTAGAAGCAGAAGATAAAAAAATTTATCACGCTGGTGATACGGCGTTGTTTTCAGATATGCGCCTTTTTGCAAAAGACAAATCCATTGATGTAGCGTTCTTACCAATTGGTGATAATTACACGATGGGACCAGAGGATGCGCTACAAGCAGTCTCTTACTTAAATCCCAAAATAACCATTCCAATTCATTACAATACCTTTCCTGTTATCCAACAAAATCCAGCAATATTCGTAGAGCAAGTAGTTGGCGGGAAAGTATTAAACCCAGGAGAGACGATCCTAGTTTAGGAGGAAATTATGGCGACGAAACATGATCAAATTTTAAAACATATTGAAGAATTACCAATTGGCGATCGAATCTCTGTTCGAAGTATTGCCAAAAGTTTAAGTGTTAGTGAAGGAACAGCCTATCGGGCCATCAAAGATGCAGAAAATATTGGGCTTGTTTCCACCATTCAACGTGTTGGTACGATACGAATTGAGCGGAAGTTAAAAAAACATATTGAAAAATTAACATTTGGTGAAGTGGTCCGGATTATTGAAGGGGATGTGTTAGGCGGTAGCTCTGGTCTAGACAAAGTCCTTAATAAATTTGTAATTGGTGCGATGACAGAAACCGCGATGACGCGATATATTACTCCCGGATCCTTAATGATTGTTGGTAACCGCCAAGGCGTGCAAAAGCTTGCTTTAGAAAATGGGGCAGCCGTTTTAATTACAGGTGGATTTGAAACATCTGAAGAGATTGCGCAGTTAGCAGATCGTCTGGGTATGCCTGTCTTGAGAACCACATATGATACATTTACTGTGGCTACTATGATTAACCGTGCTTTAAGTGATCAGCTGATTAAAAAAGATATTTTACTCGTCAGTGATATTTATACAGCGCTTGAAAAAACCAATTATTTATTGACAACTCAAACGATTGCAGATTATCAGGCATTATCTGAAAGTACCCATCATTCTCGTTTCCCAGTAGTAAATAAGAAATTACGTTTAGTAGGGATTGTCACAGCCAAAGATGTCATTGGTAAAAGTGAACATTTAACCGTGGATAAAGTCATGACAAAGGACCCCAATGTTGTGAAAAAGATGATGAGTGTAGCGAGTGTCAGTCATCAAATGATTTGGGATGGTCTAGAAGTCATGCCGGTGGTGGAAGATGATTTAGCGCTTGTTGGAATTGTTTCTCGCCAAGATGTGATGAAAGCCATGCAATTGGTGCAACGACAACCACAAATTGCAGATACAATTTCAGATCAAATTTCCGGGGAAGTGATGCCTGTTGAAGAAAATGGCAAAGAAACAACCCGTTTTCGTTTTTCGGTTGCGCCCCAAATGGTTAACAGTGTTGGTACCATCTCGTTCGGTGTCCTAAGTGAAATTATTTCTAACGTGACACAACGAACAATGTTGATGAATCAAAAAAGAAATGTACTAATTGAACAAGTGAATCTACATTATTTGCGGCTAATCCAGTTGGAAAGTGAATTGGACATTCGTCCACGTATTTTAGAAATTGGTCGTCGCTCTGCAAAATTAGATATCGAAGTTTATTTAGAAAATGTCATTGTGGCAAAAGCAATTGTTGTTTGCCAAGTGATGGAGAGAACGTAGGAGGCTACAAAGAATGGACGTAGTAAAAGAAATTATGGCAGCAATTAAACAATATGAAACAATTATTATTCATAGACATCAAAGGCCCGACCCAGATGCGATTGGCTCACAGGTTGGGTTAGCAGAACTCTTAAGAGCGAGCTTTCCTGAAAAAAATATTTATCAAGTAGGCGGACCAGTGGAAGGCTTAGAGTTTTTAGCTGAAATGGACGTTATTACTGACGATGTCTATCGAGGTGCATTAGTCATTGTAACAGATACTGCAAATGCTCCACGAATTAGTGATGCGCGTTTTTCTTTAGGCGATCAATTAATTAAAATCGATCATCATCCGAATGATGAACCCTATGGAGATTTAGTTTGGGTGAATACAAATGCAAGTAGTTGTAGTGAAATTATTGTTGATTTTTGGCAACAGCATTTAGCAGAATTAACGATGACAGATAATGCAGCTCGTTTATTGTATGCTGGGATTGTGGGGGATACAGGACGTTTTCTTTATCCTTCCACTTCGGCGCATACACTCGCTGTCGCTGCGCAATTGCGTACGTTTAACTTTAATGCCGCAGACTTAAATCGTGAGTTAGACCAAATGCCTTTAAAGGTTGCTAAATTAGCGGGTTATATTTATCAAAATTTAGAAATCGATGCAAATGGCGCTGCTCGTGTCGTTTTACCACAAAGTATTTTAAACAGTTATGATATTGTCGATTCTGAAACGGCAGCCATTGTTTCAATGCCAGGAAAAATTGAAGATGTTCTCTCATGGGCAATCTTTGTTGAACAGCCGGAAGGTTATTATCGCGTTCGGTTACGTTCCAAAGGACCAATCATTAATACAATTGCTAAAAAACATCATGGCGGCGGCCATCCTTTAGCAAGTGGCGCTAATGCACGTGATGCGGCTGAAATTGAAGTGATTTACCAAGAAATCCAAGCAGCTTGCCAAGAGTGGGCTCAAAAATAAATAAGTAATTAGAAAGTAGTTATCGGTCGTTGATAAATCATTCGGACTACTTTTCATTCACTAGAAAATAAGGTAAAATGAAAAAGAATTATTTTTTACAAAGGAGAACGTTAATGACAGAGCAATTACCAAACTGCCCTGAATGTGGGTCGGCATATGCCTATGAAGATCGCGGATTATTTATTTGTCCAGAATGCGGTCATGAATGGTCACCAACAGAAGAAGTTGCAGAAGAAGGCTTAGTAGTCAAGGACTCAAATGGCAATCTTTTAGCGGATGGTGACAGTGTTACTGTAATCAAAGATTTGAAAGTTAAAGGTGCCAGTGGCGCAATTAAACAAGGCACAAAAGTGAAAAACATTCGTTTAGTGGAAGGTGATCATAACATCGATTGTAAGGTAGATGGCTTTGGTCCAATGAAGTTAAAATCAGAGTTTGTTAAGAAAAATTAAATTTCATTTGAATGATGAGACAGTAAGAGTCTAGGACACAACCATCGTCCTAGACTCTTACTAATGTTTATCGGTCTTGTATTTTATCATTGTACGAAGGCCGTGCCAAGCGTTGTAAAGTGTGAGGATTAACCCGATACCTAAAGGAATCCATAACCATTGCGGAGAATAAGCGGCATCTTTTAACGTTTCAGGGTTGATGGTCCATGATTCTTGCAATACTTGGAAACTAAAAACCATGAGAAATGTTGAAATAAGTAACAAAATAAACCGTAAATAATGAATCGTTGTTTGACGGTGAATCAGTGCAAAGAGTAAGTAGAGCACAAGTAAAAATAGCGGCACTCCAAACGCAAAATATGGCTGTAACATGAGAACGTCCTCCTTTTTCTTAATGATACTGCAAAGGAGAGGATTTGCAAAATAAAATTTATTGTTGGTACATTTTTTTAGAAACAAGTATAGTGTTATTGAGGCATTCATACTTGAAATTGTTTATCTTGGAGGAATTTTTATGGCAGTATATAGCGAACCAATTAAATGGGCAATCATTATTTTCCCGTTTCTAGCATTTTTTATTTCTGGGGCATTATTAATCTATGAATACCGCAAATATGGTTCATTTGTTTGGACACGAGCAATGATTTTGTATTCATTTGTTTTTTATTTATTATGTGCCTATTTCTTGGTAATTTTACCGTTGCCATCTCGGGCAGAAGTGGCTCAATACACAGGACCAACAATGGAACTGCGGCCTTTTCATTTTATTTCAGGGATTTTAAACGAAACTGTTTTTTCGCTCAAAGATCCTAGTACGTATTTGCCAGCATTAAAACAGCATGCCGTTTTAGAACCACTGTTTAATGTTTTATTAGTTTTACCTTTTGGTGTGTATTTACGGTATTATTTCAAATGTTCATTTTTAAAAACAGTTCTTGCGAGTTTTTTATTGTCATTATTTTTTGAATTAACACAGTTATCTGGCCTTTATTTTATTTATCCACGTTCGTATCGCTTGGCGGATGTCAATGATTTAATTAATAATACCGTCGGAGGCATGGTCGGTTATTGGTTGACGCCGCTCTTTACCTTTTTATTGCCAACACGAGAAGAAATTGACGCCACCTCTTATGAAAAAGGGCAGACAGTTAGCCTGTTGAGACGTTTCTTTGCATGGGGGATTGATTGGTTGGTGATTGGCTTTGTGCAAGGCCTGCTCGTTTTTGGACTAAATTTCATTCCAGCTTATAAAAATTGGGCAACCAATTATCCGATTTTTTCAGATCGGATGTGGTTATTTATCATGGTTTTTGCGGTCTTTATCGTCATGATGAAACTGACAAACGGTCAAACGTTAGGGAAAAAAGTTGTTCGCATTCGGGTGGTTGAAACAGGACATGAAAAAATTCGTTTAAAAGCCTTGTTTGTTCGCTACGGTTATTTGTATTTTGTGTATGGTTTAATTAGTATTTATCTAGCCAATGCTACTGATTTATTGAATTCTTCTAATCGGATGTTGCAAATGGTGTCACTGCTTCTGTATTTGTTCTGTTTAATTTTATATTTATTGTTTTTGATCAACGTTTTGTTAACCTTGATTCGTAAAAAACGGCGTTTGTTTTATGAAAAAGCCAGCCATACTTATACAGTCAGTACATTAGAAGTTGCGAAAACAAAGGAATCAGCAGGTGAGTAAAAGTTGTTTTTGTGTTATAATGCCAAAGTGCATAAAGAATTTAACGAGAAGAGGTGAGGCAAGTGCCTTCATTTAAACAATTTCAATTTCAACCTTTTATCAACGAAGCACTCGCAGAAAAAGGGTTTGAAGAACCAACAGAAGTCCAAGAAAAATTAATCCCAATCATTAAGAAAGGGAAAAGTGTCATTGGACAATCGCAAACAGGAAGTGGAAAGACGCATACTTTTTTACTTCCATTAATGGATAAAGTTAAGCCAACTATCGACGAAGTACAAATTGTGATTACTGCGCCTAGTCGTGAATTAGCCAATCAAATTTATCAAGAAGCGCAGCAACTGGCTCGTTTCAGTCAACCAGAAATTCGAGTGTCAAATTTTGTTGGCGGAACAGATAAACAACGTCAATTAAATAAATTAAAGCATCAGCAACCTCATGTGGTGATTGGTACACCAGGGCGTATTTTAGATATGATGAATGAACAAGCCTTGAAAGTGCATACGGCTTTTGCCTTTGTTGTCGATGAAGCAGACATGACATTAGATATGGGCTTTTTAGCAGAAGTCGATCAAATTGCTGGTCGTTTGCCAGAAAAATTACAAATGCTCGTTTTTTCTGCAACCATTCCAGAAAAATTACGACCATTTTTAAAAAAATATTTAGAAAATCCAGTGATTGAACATATCAAACCAAAAGCAGTTATTTCAGAAACAATTGACAATTGGTTGATTTCCACCAAAGGAAAAAACAGCAATCAAATAATTTATCAATTATTGACTATCGGGCATCCTTATTTAGCGATTGTTTTTGCAAATACTAAACAAAGAGTTGATGAAATCACCGATTACTTAAAAGATCAGGGCCTAAAAGTTGCCAAAATTCATGGAGACATTACACCACGCGAAAGAAAACGTGTGATGCGTCAAGTTCAAAATCTTGACTACCAATATGTAGTAGCTACTGATTTAGCCGCACGTGGGATTGATATTGAAGGGGTTTCACATGTCATCAATGCAGAAGTTCCACATGAATTGGACTTCTTTATCCATCGGGTTGGCCGCACAGGACGTAATGGATTGAATGGGACTGCCATAACATTATATTCACCAGCAGATGATGAAGCGATTACTCAGATTGAGCAGTTAGGTGTTTCTTTCAAACCAAAAGAAATTAAAAATGGTGAGATTGTAGAGACGTATGATCGTAATCGTCGAACAAAACGAGAAAAATCTCGAGAAGAATTAGACCCAACGTTAATTGGTTTAGTGAAAAAGAAAAAGAAAAAAATTAAACCAGGATACAAGAAAAAAATTAATTGGGCAATTGAAGACAGCAATAAGAAAAAACGTAAAATTGAACGTCGTCAAAAAGATCGTTCTGCTAGAAAAGCAAAAAAGAATTCTTCTAACTAAAAACGTTGTGGATTATAAAAAGTAAGGGACTAGAATCGTAAAGATTTTAGTCCCTTACTTTTTATATGATAAATATTTAAGTCACTTTTAAAATAACTCTTTTTTAAAAGTAGTTATCGTTAAAAGTAGAGAAAATTACCGATTAATTGTAAAGATTTTTGTCGAAAACATCAAAATGTTAGTGTTAAACATCAACATTTTGATGTTTTCTCGAGAAAAAAATAATAAAATTACAGAATTTTTGGCGTGTTTTAGCAAAAAGTAGGAAGTTTCGGCACTTTTTTTGTTAAAAAATCAGCTTTATTAGTTGATATTAAAGGAAATTCATTTTTTTTTACGGAGGATAAAAAAATTTTACACACAAAAAAAATCATTTTCTAATATAATATAAATAACCACCAAAATAAAGAATAAAGGAGCGAAGAGAGATGAAGATAAAAAGGTGTTTATTAACCAATCGATGGAGAAAACACGCGATTTGGTAACGTATTTTGATTGGTGCGTTTAGTTATTGGTAGCAGAAAGAGTTCTAGGAGGAAAGAAGAAATGAGAAGGATTTTGGTATTAACAAAGAACATTTTAGTTGAGCAAACATTTCAGCAGCAATTACAACATTTAAATTATGAAGTCTTTTGTACGAACTGCTGTGAAGAAACTATAGAACATGAGTTAACTTTTTTTAATTATTTTGATGCAATTGTATTAAGCGAAACACTTTCTCAGAACGATTGCTTGAGATTATTAGGAAGTCTTTCATCGTTAGAGAAGCCGATTTATCGACGTTCACAATCGATGTGTAATAAACGTGAAGCGGAGATTTGGCAGGAAAGAGGTATTATCCGGTGGTTAGGCCTCAAAGATTCATTGGAAGATATTCGTGAAAAAATTGACACGGTCGATCAAAGTTTTGCCGAAGTCACAGCCGAGCTACTTGATGACCAAGTAAAAAAGATTCGCTTTACAAAAAACGAGCAACGCTTTTTAAAAATCTTGTATCAGCATGCCCACGAAGGGTTGGATCGTGATCAAATTTGTCGCTTGCTTTGGCAGAAAGAACCAGATGCTTCTACAAAATCGCAGCTGTCTTTCGTATGTAAACGAGTGAAACAAAAATTTAGTGATGCAGGTATGAACGAAGAGATTATTACAACCTCTTGGGGAAAAGGGTATCAAATAAATGAACAAATTTTGCCTTATTTAGAGCAAACGTTATTTGAAACAGCTCAGTAAGGAAAGATTCCTACGAAAACAATTGACTTTTTAGCAGATCTTTCTTATACTTTTGACTATAAGCTAAAGGATATGAGGAATCTTATTTTGATCACAGAAAGCCGTTCATTGCTGAGAGAAGGGCATCAGATAAATTTACTTGCTCCCTTTAGATGGACTTGATAGAAATATCAACGCGACTCTGCGTTATAGAGCTTAAGAGGTAATGATCCAACATCATTGCAATCAAGGTGGTACCGCGAGCAATCGTCCTTGACTGCAATGGTGTTTTTTGTGTTCACAATCTGCCACTTAAGAGGGTACAAAATATAAATAGTTAATTATTAATAGAAAGTAGGAAAATCAATGAAAGAATTAACAAGTAGTCAAGTTCGCCAAATGTATTTAGACTTCTTTAAGTCTAAAGGACATTCAGTAGAACCAAGCGCTTCTTTAGTACCAGTAAACGATCCAACATTATTATGGATTAACTCTGGTGTTGCAACCTTGAAAAAATATTTTGATGGCTCTGTTGTGCCAGAAAATCCAAGAATTACGAATGCTCAAAAATCTATTCGTACAAATGATATTGAGAATGTTGGGAAAACGGCTCGTCATCATACAATGTTTGAAATGTTAGGGAACTTCTCAATTGGAGATTATTTTAAAAATGAAGCGATTCACTGGGCTTGGGAATTTTTAACTGGTGCTGAATGGCTTGCTTTTGACCCAGAAAAATTATATGTGACTGTTTATCCGAAAGATACAGAAGCAAAACGCATTTGGCGTGATGAAGTTGGTTTATCTGAAGACCACATTATTGATGTAGGGGATAACTTCTGGGATATCGGTGCTGGTCCAAGTGGTCCGGATACGGAAATCTTTTATGATCGCGGCGAAGAATTTTTAGATATTCCAGAAGATGATCCAGAGAATTATCCTGGTGGCGAAAATGAACGCTATTTAGAAATTTGGAACTTAGTGTTCTCTGAATTTAATCATACACCAGAAGATACGTACGAACCATTACCACATAAAAACATTGATACGGGCATGGGCTTGGAACGTGTTGTATCTATCATTCAAGATGCACCAACAAATTTTGAAACTGATTTATTTATGCCAATCATTCATGCGGTAGAAGCTTTAGGAACTAACGTGAAATATGGAGATGCACCACAAACGGATGTTTCCTTTAAAGTGATTGCTGACCATATTCGTGCCTTATCCTTTGCAATTGGTGATGGTGCGCTTCCTTCAAATGAAGGTCGTGGCTATGTGTTACGTCGTTTATTACGTCGTGCGGTAATGCACGGGAAAAAATTAGGCATTAATGAAGCCTTTTTATACAAATTAGTGCCTGTTGTTGGCGAAATCATGGTAAGCTACTATCCAGAAGTATTACAACAAAAAGACTTCATCGAAAAAGTGGTTCGGACAGAGGAAGAACGTTTCCATGAAACCATCAATGAAGGTTTAAGCATGTTAAATGAGGTTATTAAAGAAGTTAAAGATGCAAAAGGCGATACATTAGATGGAAAAATTATCTTCAAACTTTATGATACTTTTGGCTTCCCAGTAGAATTAACGGAAGAAGTTGCAGAAGATGAAGGCTTGAAAGTCGACCATGCTGGGTTTGAAACAGAAATGGAAGCACAGCGTGAACGCGCTCGTTCTGCCCGCAGTAAAGAAACTTCAATGGGTGTTCAATCTGCTTTATTAACAGATATTAAAGTAGAAAGTAAATTTGTTGGCTATACAGAATTAACACATGATAGTGAATTATTTGTTATTATTCAAGGTGACGCACTAGTAAATGAAGCATCTGCAGGAACAGCCGAATTAATTTTTGCTGAAACACCATTTTATGCTGAAATGGGTGGACAAATTGCTGACCGCGGCTATGTAAAAAATACCGCAGGGGAAGTCGTTGCCAACGTGGTGGATGTGAAAAAAGCACCAAATGGTCAATTTTTACACAAAGTAGAAGTTTTGGCGCCATTAGCTGAAGGCCAAATTTATCAATTGCAAGTGGACGAACGGATGCGGACACGTATTTTGAAAAACCATACGGCAACCCATTTATTGCATCGTGCTTTAAAAGATGTGTTAGGGGAGCATGCCAACCAAGCAGGCTCATTAGTTGCACCGGGACATCTACGTTTTGACTTTACTCATTTTGGGCAAGTTACATCAGAAGAACTAGCGCGGATGGAAGCCATCGTTAACGAAAAAATCTGGGAAGCTATTCCTGTTGTCACAATTGAAACAGATATTGATACAGCGAAAAACATGGGCGCAATGGCGTTATTTGGCGAAAAATATGGCAAAGAAGTCCGTGTAGTTAATATTGGGGATTACTCTATCGAATTATGTGGTGGAACACATGTTGCTAATACAGAAGATATCGGGATTTTCAAAATTGTTTCTGAATCTGGGATTGGTGCAGGAGTACGCCGTATTGAAGCAGTGACGAGTAAAGAAGCGTATCAACTTTTACAAGAAGAAGAACGTCAATTGAAAGAGATTGCTACATTAGTTAAATCACCTCAATTAAAAGAAGTGGTTACGAAAACAGAGCAATTGCAACAACAATTACGTGATCTACAAAAAGAAAACGAACAATTGGCAGGCAAATTAGCGAACCAACAAGCTGGTGACATTTTTAAAGATGTCAAAGACGTCAACGGTGTTCGTTATATTGCCGCTCAAGTCAATGTTAAAGACATGAATCAATTACGCCAATTGGCTGACCAATGGAAACAAAAAGAATTGTCTGATGTACTAGTTCTAGCAACTGCACAAGATGAAAAAGTAAGCTTGTTAGCGGCTATGACAAAAGACATGAACGGAAAAGGCTTAAAAGCCGGTGACTTAATTAAAGCAATTGCGCCAAAAGTTGACGGTGGCGGCGGTGGTCGTCCTGATATGGCTCAAGCTGGTGGGAAAAATCCAGCAGGGATTGCGGATGCCTTAGCAGAAGTTGAAAACTGGTTGGCAAATGCCTAATTAAAAATGTTTTCCCTATTATTAATATAAGGAGAATGCTCTTTATAGCAATAATGACAGCCCTCTTCAAAGTTATGAAATTGATTTTGGAGGGGGTTCTTTTTTATAAGTGATTACGGAGAGAAAACAGTAGATTGCACGAATGTGTAAGTTTTCATCTTCAATTGACAATGGTATAATAAGCAACGGAGGAATCAAAAATATGAATGAAAATCAATTATCAAAACGTCTCGCAACGGTTGGTGATTTAATCCCTAGAGGAAGTCGCTTAGCAGACATTGGTTCAGACCATGCTTATTTACCAGTTGCTTTAATGTTAGAAAATAAACTGTCTTTTGCTGTGGCTGGGGAAGTGGTAGAAGGTCCCTATCAATCTGCCAAAACCCAAGTCAGTAAATCCAATTTGACGGATAAAATTATCGTACGTTTAGCGAACGGGCTAGATGCAATTGAACCTGAAGATCAAATAGACGTCATTAGTATTTGTGGAATGGGCGGCACATTAATCCGAGATATTTTAGAAGCTGGACGCAAAAAAAATCGTTTAACAGGGAAGGAGCGCCTTGTTTTACAACCGAATATTGGTGAACCAACTTTACGCCGCTGGTTAATGGCAAATGACTACAGTATTATTGATGAAACAATCGTGGAAGAAAACCGTAAATTGTATGAAATTATCGTAGCCGAAAAAACAGAGCAATCCGTTTCTTATACGGACCAAGAATTACTATTTGGGCCAGTTTTAATTAAAAAACAAGGACCGGTTTTTACCAAAAAATGGCATCGAGAATTAAAACAGCGCAAAACTGTTCTTGCACAACTAGCAAAAGCAAGTGGAGAACATATTGAAAAACAAGTAAAACTACAGCAAGACCAACAATTAATTGAGGAGGTGCTGGCCAATGGCTGTGAACGGTAAGACATTGATTCGACGCTTCAATGACTATTGTCCCGAATGGTTAGCAGAAACGGGAGATCCTGTGGGCTTGCACATTGGTACGTTAGATAAACCAATTGAAAATGTGATGGTTACCTTAGATGTTCGTCCTGAGGTCGTTGCAGAAGCAATTGAGAAGCAGGTTGATTTAATTATTGCGAAACACCCACCTATTTTCCGCCCAGTTAAGCGATTAACTACAGATAATTTTCAAGAAAAAATGTACGCTGATTTATTAAAACACGATATTGCTGTTTATGCAGCGCATACTAACATGGATATTATTGACAATGGGCTAAATGATTGGTTTTGTGAATTATTGGGAATTAAACAGACCACCTTTTTAACTAAAACACATACTGTTCCTTATAAAAAATTAGCCGTTTTTGTGCCAATTGATGAAGCTCCGCAAATGAGAGAAGCTTTAGGTCTAGCTGGCGCCGGGTCTCAAGGTGATTATTCTAAAACAAGTTACTCTTTAATTGGAACAGGACGTTTTACGCCAACACAAGGAGCAAATCCCACGATTGGCGAAATTGGTCAAGAAAGTGTCGTCCAAGAAGCAAAAATCGAAGTGATTTTCCCTGAAACTAAACAAGAACAAGTTCTTGCAGCTATGTTACAGGCGCATCCTTATGAAGAACCGGCGTATGATGTTTATACCATTGAAAATCAATCAAAAGAATTTGGTTTAGGTCGGGTTGGAGTATTAGACAAGCCTGTGAGATTCTCTGATTTTGTACAGCAAGTCAAGGAAGCTTTCCAATTGGACGGCTTGCGGGTCATTGCAAAAGATGATACTAAAATGATTCAACGGGTAGCCATTTGTGGTGGAAGTGGTGAAAAATTCTATCATGATGCATTACGTAAACAAGCCGATGTCTATATTACTGGTGATGTGTATTATCATACGGCACATGACATGATTGCTGAAGATTTACCAGTCATCGATCCTGGTCATTACATTGAAGCGCTTTGTAAGCCAAAACTTGTGGAATTAATGAATCAATGGAAACAAGAAAATGAGTGGGCTGTATCCATTTTTGAATCAGAAGCGAATACCAACCCATTTCGTTTTAAATAAAAAAATGAAGATTAAAGGAGTGTTCTTTTATGTATGAAAATTTATTACCTCGTTTTTTACGCTATGTGAAAACAGAAACACGCTCAGATGCAACTAGCACAACGACACCATCAACACAAACACAAGTAGCCTTTGCACAAACCTTAAAAAAAGAATTAGAAGAATTAGGGATGAGCGATGTTATTTATAACGAAACAAATGGTTTTGTGATTGCTACGTTACCTAGTAACGTGGAGAAAGACGTTCGTTCAATCGGCTTTATTGCCCATATGGATACGGCTGATTTTAATGCAGTGAATGTTTCTCCGCAAATTGTTGAGAACTATGACGGAGAATCAACGATTCCTTTAGATAAAGAAGGCAAATTCACTTTAAATACGAAAGACTTTCCTAACTTAAAAAATTATCGTGGTGAAACACTTATCACAACAGATGGTACCACTTTATTAGGGGCTGATGATAAATCAGGTATTGCGGAAATAATGACAGCCATGGAATATTTAATTAATCACCCAGAAATTAAACACGGCACCATTCGTGTGGCTTTCGGTCCTGACGAAGAAATTGGTGTAGGTGCCGACAAATTTGATGTCGCTCAATTTAACGTGGATTTTGCTTATACAATGGATGGCGGACCAGTAGGTGAATTACAATTTGAAACGTTTAATGCGGCGCAAGCAGAAATTACAATTCAAGGGAAAAACGTTCATCCAGGAACAGCCAAAAATACAATGATTAATGCGTTACAATTAGGAATTGATTTCCATAATGCCTTACCTGCTGACGAAGTTCCAGAAAAAACAGCAGGTGAAGAAGGCTTTTATCATTTAGCAGCGTTTGCTGGAACGCCAGAAGAAGCTACAATGACGTATATTATTCGCGATCACAATCGCGAGATTTTTGAAGCACGTAAAGCTAAAATTAAAGAAATTCAGCAAACATTGAATGCACCATTTGATGAAGAACGAATCAAAGTTGATTTATTTGATCAATACTATAATATGCGAGAAGTGATTGAAAAAGATATGTCCATTGTCGAAATTGCTAAACAAGCAATGGAAGAATTGTCAATTCAACCAATTATTGAACCTGTTCGCGGTGGAACGGATGGCTCAAAAATTTCTTATTTAGGGATTCCAACACCAAATATCTTTGCTGGTGGCGAAAATATGCATGGCCGTTTTGAATTTGTTTCATTACAAGCCATGGAAAAAGCGACCAATGTGATTATTAAAATTGCTGAATTAAATGCAAAATAAATGAGGTACTCAATAGGAAAGTAAGAAAACGGGCAACCGAGAGCTTACTTTCCTGTTGTAGTTTCATGAGTCATTGAAATTTTTTTTGCAATTAGAATCAGAACAAGGTATCCTAGTACAGTAACTAGTTAGGAGGCCAGAAAGAATGCTTCAGTGGATAGTAATCATTTATTTCCTCGTCATTAATTTAGTATTGTTTAGTATGATGGGTTATGATAAAAAACAAGCAAAACGTGGGAACTGGCGTATTCCAGAACGCCGCTTATTGACGATAGGACTTGTCGGTGGCGGTCTAGGTGGGCTAATGGGACAAAAGAAATTTCATCATAAAACCCAAAAACCAGTTTTTGCATTGTGTTATTCAATTGGCGTAATCGCGATGATTAGTTGCATCTATCTAACGTTTAAGTAAGAACAAAAAAGGAGAAGCGATGAAAGGAAAAGTAAAAATTGGCTTAAATATGTTGTTAATGATTATCGTTTTAGGCGTAATCTTTTATGTCATGGATAATTCATTAAGTGATATTTTTGCTCAACTGATGGAAACGAGTTGGCTGGTGCTGATTGCTGTTATTTTTTTTGGAGTAGTTTATCAATTTGCAGAAGGGCGCTCAATCAAGGAAATAGCTCGTTATTTTAACAAAGACTTTACAACAGTGGATGGTTTTTTTACTTCTTGTTATGTAGCATTTTATCGGATTATTTCATTTGGCACGGGAACCTTGCTTTCAGAAATTTATTTTTATAAGAAAAAAGGAATTCCTGTTTCTAAAAGTGTGGGGATAACGGCATTACATATGATTATGTACAAAGCAGCCGTAATTTTTTTAGCAATTATTGGTTTGATTATTCAATTTTCCCTGTTTTATGAAAATGCGCCTAAAATGATTCCATTCATTTTAGCAGGTGTTATTTTAACATTAGTAATAATTGCAGCATTACTTATTTTATCTAGTAGCTTAAAGTTGCAAGTTTTATTGGTTAAGTTTGCCAATCGTTGGTTTAAACGACCAAAACTAAGAGATTGGGTGGATAATTGTAATTTACAAATCTATTCCTTGCGGGCAGCTGTCCAAACAATTACACAAGATCGCTCAGCGTTGCTTCGAATCTTTTCATGGAATGTATTTAAATTATTATTTTGGTACATTATTCCTTACATTGTTTTAGTAGAAAATCACCCGAATATTGATTTATTATTAGTGATGTCCTTTACCAGTTTTGCTGTTATTCTTTCAGGAGTTATTCCGACACCTGCTGGCATTGGTCCATTTGAATTTGTTTACTTATTGTTGTTTAAACCATTGGTCGGAAATGTTGATGCCGTAGCATCTGTTTTACTGTATCGATTTGGTAGCTTTGTGTTACCCTTTTTGATTGGCTTGGTTTATGTCGCCATTGAGAAACGAAAATCATTACGCATTGAGATTGAAGAAATAAAACGTCAAACAGATGAATAAGGTAGAACGAGAAAAAGAGTCGCTCTTTTTCTCGTTCTTTTTTTTTAAAAGGAATTGACTTGTACGAGGGATGTCTTATAATAGACTTAACACATGACTAAAAAATATTTTTTTGAACTAATAAAAATTATGGTAAAGGGGTGGCGAAAATTATTGCTGATTGTACAGCAGTGCTGTTATGCGGCGGGAAAAGTTCACGGATGGGATTTGATAAAGCATTATTGAAAATTCAAGGGCAATACGTGATCTTGCAAACAGCTGAAAAGTTAATGGAACTGTTCGAAGAGGTTATTTTAGTAACGAATGATAGTCAAAAATTTCCTAAGGCGTTTAGAAAATGCACAATCATTCAAGATATGTATCTTGGAAAGGGGCCATTAGGTGGGATTGTGACAGCAATGAACTATACTCAGAAAGCTGAAGTGTTTGTAATTGCCTGTGATATACCAACTTTTTCTCCTAAACTTGTGTATCAGTTAGCCTCTAAGCGTGGACAAAATCAAGTAACAATCTTTGACTTTGAAGGTCGTCAAGAACCATTATTTGGCTTTTATCGATGTTCTTGTTTACCAACATTTCAAAAACAGCTTGCGCAAAATAACTATCAGATTCGGCAAGAATTTGAGCATCTATCTGTAAAAACGGTGCAACTATCAAAAGAGAATCAACTTAAAAATGTCAATCGAAAAGAAGAATTGTCTCAGTGGTATTGATAAAAAGGAGGAATCGTAATGGATTTTTTCAGTAGTGAAGAAATAGTTGCAAGCTTAGGTGATAAGGCAAAAATGAAAGGGAAATTATCGTTTGTTCGACTCTGTATTTTAGGCATCATGGCTGGTTTTTGTATTGCACTAGGTTACTTGGCGTTTATTCGTATCACTGGAACCGCCCCCACAGAATGGGGAAGTTTTAACAATTTTCTGGGTGGAGCTTTATTTCCAGTTGGATTGATAGCGCTTACTTTTGTTGGTGGTGAGTTAGCAACAGGCAATATGATGGTAATGACATTAGGCGTATTACAGAAAAAGGTTCGAGTGGGCGCTCTTTGTTATAACTGGCTAGTTGTTTTATTGACCAATTGTCTAGGCGGATTTCTTGTGGCGTATTTATTTGGCCATATTGTTGGGTTAACTGAAGGTGCGTTTCTGGATAAAACAGTCGCAGTTGCTCAGGCGAAAATTGCTGATCCACCGCTAGTTGCTTTTGTTTCAGGGATTGGCTGTAATATTTTTGTTTGTTTAGCGGTTTATCTCGGAGCGTTGGCAAAATCATATTTAGGTAAAATGTTTGGCTTATGGTTTCCTGTCATGGTTTTCGTTGTTTGTGGGTTTCAACACGTGGTCGCCAATGCATTTATTATTCCAGCGGCAATTTTTTCACAAAGTACCACAATCAGTTGGTGGGATTATTTGCAGAATACATTATGGGTATTTTTAGGCAATGCAGTAGGGGGCAGTCTTTTTATGGCCGTACCATTGATCTTTATGACAAAACCAGCAACTGTCAAACCAAGAGTTGAGAAAACGATTCAGACGGAGGAGCTCTATGGCAATTGAGGTACCAAACATGATTCAAATTGGTTCTACTGGTCGGAATAGTGGCAAAACGACATTAGCCGAAGCCCTTATTAAACAGTACCAAGAAGTCTATCCAATTTATGGCTTGAAGATTATTACGATTAGTGGTCAACGAGGGGTGTGTCAACGAGGCACAAAAGGATGCGGAATTTGTACCAGTATTACAGCTGGTTATGAATTAGTAGAAGAGCAAGAGACGATTGGCAATAAAGATACCATGAAATTATTAGCTGCAGGTTGTCAAAAAGTTTTTCTATTGAAAGTTTTTCAAGAAAATTTGGCGGAAGCCATTCAGCAATTTCTGAAAGCTGTGCCGGCCCAAGCATTAATCATTTGTGAATCAAATTCATTACGTAATGTTGTGCAGCCAGGACTATTTCTTATGATGAATAACCAGAATCGTCAAAAAGAATCAGCAAAAAAAGTCATAGATAAAGCCGATTTTTGTTTACTATCTGCTGAAATACCAAAAGAATTGCGTATCTATTATCAAGGAGAACAACTTCAAGTTTCACTAAAAAGGGGGAATAAAAAGGAATGTGTGCATTAAGCTTAATTGAAAAAGAAGCGATT
This sequence comes from Enterococcus sp. S183_ASV_20, assembly GCF_018919685.1. Classification (NCBI taxonomy): domain Bacteria; kingdom Bacillati; phylum Bacillota; class Bacilli; order Lactobacillales; family Enterococcaceae; genus Enterococcus; species Enterococcus sp. S183_ASV_20. The sequence goes on along the minus strand of NZ_JAHLRI010000002.1, from coordinate 146,982 downwards.
ATTCTAGAAAACGATGCTGATCCACAACGAATTTTAAATATTTTAATTGAATTACAATTTGCTTCAGAGGAAGGGTATATCGATCAGGAAACAGCTCAATTAGTTGCAGAGCATCTACATTTAACGGAAGCGCGAGTCTATGAAATCGTCAGTTTTTATGCCATTTTAAAGACGGAACCGCAAGCGAAGTATGTCTTGAAGATTTGTAACAGTACGCCGTGTCATTATACTGGTGGAGCGATGGTTGCAGAGGTTTTAGAAACCATTTTAGAAGTGCCAGAGAATCAGCCGACACCAGATGGCTTATTTATGTATCACAGTATTCCTTGTATCGGGGCTTGTGATTTAGGTCCAGTAATTAAAATTAAGGACACCGTTTTTAGTCAACTAACAGAAGAGAAAATTTATCAATTAATTCAACATTTACAAAATGATTGCTATGAAGGATTGTAGGAGGTGAGTCAATGCTTAAGAGAAACCAACCAATGTTATTAGAGAGAATGGGGAAAATGCAATCTGCGACCGATGTTTCTGAATATTGTAAATACGATGGATTTGATGGTTTAAAAAGAGCAATTTCACTATCGGATGAAGAAATTTTAAACGAACTGGATATTGCGCACTTAAGAGGTCGCGGTGGAGCAGCCTATCCTTTAGGAAAAAAATGGCGCCATCTTTATCATGCAAAAGGAACCACAAAGTACATTGTTTGTAATGCTGATGAAGGCGAACCAGGGACCTTTAAGGATAAAGTACTTTTATCTGAAGATCCATTGAGTGTGATTGAAGGAATGATCATTGCTGGCTATTTATTTTCAGCAAAAGCAGGTTATATTTATATGCGAGGAGAATATCGCAGAATTCAAAAAACATTTCAAGAAGCACTCGATAATGCACGACAAGCTGGCTTTTTAGGGGAAAACATTTTAGGAATTGAAGGATTCAATTATGATATTACGATTATTTCTGGTGCTGGCGCCTATATTTGTGGGGAAAATTCAGCACTTTTAAATTCAATTGAAGGAAAAACGGGACGGCCGCGTGTCAAACCACCACACTTAGCAGATGTTGGTTTATATTTGCAACCAACATTAGTAAATAATGTTGAATCATTTGCAAGTGTTCCTGTAATTTTACGAGAAGGTGGACAAGCCTTTTTAGAGATGGGTACTGCCGATGGTGGCGGAACAAAGCTAATTTGTTTGTCTGGACATATTAAAAATCGGGGCTTATACGAGGTCAACCTTGGAACACCATTAGAAGAAATAATTTATGGCGAGCAATACGGCGGAGGCTCTGCAACTGGTCGAGCATTAAAATTTATTCACTTCGGTGGACAATCCGGTCCAATTGGTGCTGTCGCAACGTTAAGGGATTGTTTGTATTCCTACGAAGATTTATGGGCGCATGACTTATCTGTCAGCTCTGGCGCAATTGTAGTAATGGATGATTCAGTCAATGTTGTGGACTATTTAGTACACGTGGCGGCCTTTTTTGCTCATGAGTCCTGTGGTAAATGCACCCCTTGTCGATTGGGAACAACTAGGATTTTGGAATTATTGAGTAAATTCAATCGGAACGAGGCAACAGCTAGTGATTTGCCACGATTGGAAAAGATGCTCACGCATGTCACGCGATTATCAGCTTGTGGTTTGGGCCAATCCGTCGCAAATCCAATGAAGAGTGCATTGGCTTTGTTTCCAGAAGAATTTGAAACGACTGCTGAAACAGAAATCTATGCCACCAGCAAAGGAGGTTGGTAAAAATGAAAACAAAGTTGCATACGCAAACAGTTACATTGTCTATTGATAACCAAGAAGTAACTGTGCCTAAAGGGACTACCATTCTCGAAGCAGCGAAAGGGCTAGGTGTTGAAATCCCAACGCTCTGTCATTTAAAGGAATTAGCGCCTGATGGTTCTTGTCGGATGTGCGTGGTTGAGGTGGAAGGCGGCCGACGTGGTGGCTTAACAACTGCTTGTACGGCACATTGTCAAGAGGACATGGTTGTGTCAACACATTCTGAAAAAGTTGCTGATTCCAGACGTTTTATTCTTGATTTATTATTGAGTAATCATAAATTAGAATGTTTTTCTTGTGGAAAAAACGGGGATTGTCAATTACAACAGTATGCGCTAGATTATGGGATTGATGCCACTAGCTTTACCGAGGGAAAAAGAATGCCTTGCCATCAAGAAGATACCAGTAATCCATTTTTCTCTTATGATCCAGAAAAGTGTATCATGTGTCGTCGTTGTGCCCGTGTCTGTCAATTGCGGCAGGGAAGAGATGTACTCAGTATTGCTAATCGTGGCTTTGAAACAAAAATGATGCCGAGTTATGGGCAGGCGTTTGATCAATCTATCTGTGAATCATGTGGCAATTGTGTCTCTTCCTGTCCTACAGGAGCGTTAACAGCAAAAGATACGAAAGAGTACCGCAAATGGGAAACCCAGAAAATTCCTACAACTTGTCCGCATTGTGGGACAGGCTGTCAGATGAATTTACTCGTTAAAAACAATCGTTTGGTGGGTGTTGAACCCCTAGATGGACCAGCTAATAAAAATTTACTTTGTGTGAAAGGAAAATTTGCTTCATATAAATTTGTTGGGTCAGGAGATCGCTTAACGGAGCCATTAATTAAACGGAATGGGATTTTTGAACCTGCTTCTTGGGAAGAAGCCTTAACGCTTGTTTCGTCAAAATTTAACGAAATTAAAGCAGAAAACGGTCCGGATGCTCTTGCTGGTTTTTCGTGCTCTAGAGCGACAAATGAAGATAATTATGTCTTTCAAAAAATGGTGCGTGCTGCTTTTGGTACCAATAATGTTGATAACTGTGCCCGTGTTTGTCATTCGGCTTCGGTCCATGGTTTAGCCCAAACCTTAGGCTCTGGTGCGATGACTAATCCTATTGCTGATATCACTGAAGATGTCGACATGATTTTATTAGTAGGTTCCAATCCAGAAGAAGCTCATCCAGTTATTGGTGCGCAAATTCGCCAAGCCATCCAAAGAGGAACGCAAGTTGTTGTTGTTGATCCGCGGAAAATTAACTTAGTGAAGGATAGTGCGCTGCATTTACAAGTTCAGGCGGGAACGAATGTCGCATTTGCTAATGGCATGATGCATGTGATTTTGAAAGAAGGTTTAGCAGATCGCCACTTTATTGAAGAACGGACAGAAGGATTTTTAGATTTAGAAAAAATGGTGGCTGATTATACGCCGGAAAAAGTCGCAGAAATTTGTCATATTCATCCAGAAGATTTAATTCAAGCAGCACGCATGTATGCAAAAGCAGAGAAAGCACCAATCATTTATTGTTTAGGCGTAACGGAACATTCGACAGGAACTGAGGGTGTTATGAGTATGTCTAATTTGGCAATGTTGGTTGGTAAAGTTGGAAAACCAGGCTGTGGTGTCAATCCTTTGCGAGGTCAAAATAATGTTCAAGGTGCTTGCGATATGGGCTGTATGCCTTATGATTTCCCAGGCTATCAAAAAGTCAATAATCCAGAAGTAATCGACAAATTTGAAAAAGCTTGGCATGTGCCGTTAAATCGAAACACAGGTTTAACTTCTACTAAAGTCTTGCCAGCAGCAACGGCAGGAAATGTCAAAGGCCTTTATATTTTTGGAGAAGATCCAATTGTTACGGATCCAGACACAGGACATGTTCGTCAAGCTTTAGAAAGTTTAGACTTTTTAGTTGTTCAAGAATTATTTATGACAGAAACGGCTGCTTATGCAGATGTCGTTTTACCAGGTATCAGTTATGCAGAAAAAGACGGGACATTTACAAATACAGAACGGCGCGTGCAAAGAGTCCGTAAAGCTGTTGAACCAAGAGGACAAGCGCGAGAAGACTATGAAATTTTTTGTGAAGTCATGACACGAATGGGCTATCCTTGTGCGTATGAATCTGCAAAAGAAATTATGGAAGAAATTTCAGCTGTGACGCCTTCGTTTGGTGGAATTAATTATGAACGATTAGAGAAGGAGAGCTTACAATGGCCTTGTCGTAGCTTGACAGATCCAGGTACGCCGATTATGCATGTGGGCAGTTTTGCTCGTGGGAAAGGTTTATTTAAAGCAATTCCGTATAAGCAAGCACAAGAATTACCAGATGAAGAGTACCCGTATTTAATGTCGACAGGCCGAATGCTTTACCATTACAATACCCGAGCAATGACAGGACGAACGGAAGGGATTAACCAAATAGCGAATCACTCTTATATTGAGATAAATGCAGTCGATGCACAAGCTCTGGGAATCCAAGAAGGTGACAAAGTTGAAGTTCATTCTCGACGTGGCAAAATCGAAACCTATGCGGCTGTCGGAAATCGAGTATTTCCGCAAGAAGTCTTTATGACATTCCACTTTCCAGATGGGAATGTTAACGAAATCACCAATGCTGTATTTGATGATATCGCCACAATTCCTGAATATAAAGTTTGTGCCGTTGCGATTAAACCAGTGAATAAATAAAAAAGGATGGTTAAAACATGATCGAGTTGGAAGAAGCACGAGAGAAAATGACCCAACATATGAAGAGTCAATGTGAAACAGAAGAAGTGGCGCTGCTTGATTCCTTGGGACGGATTAGCGGAGAAACCATTTTTGCAGAGACAGCGATTCCTCATTTTCCTCGTGCCGGGATGGATGGGTATGCCGTTCGTGCAGTAGAAACACGAGGTGCGACTGCTGAAAGCCCAAGTTGTTTAAAAGTCGTCGGTTCTTTAGTGGCAGGGGATTCCATGTTTTATTGTAATCAGACGAATAACTGTGCGATTAAAATAACAACAGGTGCTTTTATTCCAACCGATTTTGATGCTGTAGTGCCACAAGAATGGACGGATTTTGGGCAAGACCATGTTAAAATTTTTCGCTCTGTCACTGCGGGCCAAAACTATGCGGAAATTGGAGAAGATATTGCTTTTCAGCAAAAAATTTTAGCAAAACATCAACAGATTAATAGTCGCATGATTGGTTTGTTGGCAATGCAAGGGATTGATAAAGTTGTTGTTTTGAAGCGCATGAAAGTGGGGATTTTAGCGACCGGTAGTGAGTTAGTTTCTTTGGAAGAACCGCTGTCAGTTGGGAAAATTTATAATAGTAATCTCTACATGTTAGCAGCTTTTGTCAAAGCGAGTGGTAATGAAGTAATCCACCTAGACCATTGTTCAGATGACCCTGAAGAATTAGCGAAGAGGCTGATTGAGATTTCACCGAAACTTGATGTATTAATTACTTGTGGTGGTATTTCGGTAGGTGAAAAGGACAATTTACCTTTAGCGATTAAACGTATCGGAGGAACAGAGTTGTTTCATTTTGTAAATATGAAACCTGGAACCCCAGTTATGGGAAGTAAATTTCAAGAAACACTCATTTTAAGCGTTTCAGGCAATCCGTTTGCGGCAATGGTTAATTTACATCTTTTTTACTGGACATTATTAGCTACTTTTTTTAATTGTGTCGAGTTAAATCTCAAGGAACGAACAGTAATTTTAGCGCATGAATTAGCACCAAGTAGACTACGTCGATTTTACCGATCGAAAGAAATAGATGGCACAGTAAATTTAGTGACAAAAAGTCATCTTTCATCCAATTTATCAAATACTTTAGAAACAAATTGCCTGCTAGAACAACCAGCTGGTGTACTACTCAAAAAAGGCGCGCTTGTAAAAGTCTATTATTGGCAGACTTGATGACAACCTGACCTAAGATTAGTATGAAAGTAAGAGCCTGGAACAAAAATCACTTTGGATTTTTGTTCCAGGCTTAAAAATTGATAAACGGCGGGAACAGAAGCAACACTACGCGTTGCTCCGATCTCAACAACTTCTAAGGTGTTTTCTCGACATGCGTCTCGTCACAGTACAGCCTTCAAAAGAGCTACAGCTCTAAGAGTTGCGATGTTTCACTGTGAAGCATGAACAGATGAAATCATCGTACCTACTTGGTGAAGGTCCTTCGGAAATAAGCCGAAATTGTTGAAAATCACGAAGAACGTAGTGATTCGATGATGAACAATACCTACTTCGCAGAGCTCCGATCTCATCAATCTCTAAGTGATAAATCACTAAGAATTGAAGGACTTGGTCTCCAAAAATTAAAGAACACCGGGTCCTTCAATTCTAGCATGTTCCATGCGTAGAAATTGATGCGAACGAAACGGAGTGTAGTGTATCATGCAACATCAACTCGTTCCTCGTTGTGTTTTATGACAATTTTCGGAAATTTCTTCTTATTGCTGAGAAACACTATTTGCAAAGCAAATAGATGTTGAACAGTACCTACTTGGTTCTCGGAGTTAAGCACTTCTGTCCCGACCTCTTATTGCTTATCAAGTTTTAAGACTTAGACAAAAGTCTGGTCGGGCTAAGCAAAGCACGTAATTTTTGTCGCTTAACTTTTTTAACTTCGATTTCTCGCTAAAAAAAATTATGGATGCCAGATTGTTTTTTTGATGCAAGAGTGATACACTTGAAAAAGAAGTATTGTGTAAACGTTAACAAATGTCAAATGTGAGGTGGAGAAATGGTTCAAAGTAAGGAATTTACGCACTTGAATACACAAGGAGAAGTGCATATGGTTGATATTTCGGAAAAAAATGACACTCAAAGAACAGCCCTCGCTTATGGAGAAATTCACATGTTGGAAGCGACAGCAGAAGCGATCCAGACCCAAATGATTAAAAAAGGTGAAGTATTACAGGTAGCAAGAGTAGCTGGGATTACCGCCGCGAAACGAACGTTTGAATGGATTCCTTTGTGTCATTTGGTTGCTTTGACAAAGTGTGAAATTCAGTTTGATTGGCGCAATCAAACTTGTTTAGAAGTACGTTGCTTTACAAAAACAGTGGGTTCAACTGGCGTTGAAATGGAAGCGCTAACAGGTGTGCAGGCAGCACTCTTAACAATTTATGACATGTGTAAAGCAATTGATCGCGGAATGACAATGACAAACATTGGTTTATTAGAGAAAAATGGTGGACGTAGTGGTCATTTCATTCGTTCTTCAATTAAATCAAAGGAAAGTGATGAGTGAACAGCATGAAAGATGCATTTAACCGTGAAATTGATTATGTTCGTTTGTCTTTAACAGATCGTTGTGACTTACGTTGCACGTATTGCATGCCAGCAACAGGTCTTTGCTTTTTAAAAAAAGAGCAGCTTCTAACAGATGATGAGATTATTTTTTTACTGAGGATATTAGCGAAAGAAGGCATCAAAAAAGTTAAATTAACAGGTGGTGAACCGCTTGTTAGACCGAATTTACTCTCTTTAATTAAAAGGATAAAGCAAATCTCAGGCATCGAAAAAGTAACCCTAACGACTAATGGCATGAAGTTAGCTCGTGAGGCTCAAGGGTTAAAAGAGGCGGGCTTGGACGGCATTAATATTAGCTTAGACACTTTGGATCCAGAAGAATTTCGAGAAATAACAAGAGTTGGTCAGTTAAGGAATGTTCTGGCGGGCTTAGAACAAGCGATTGATGTGGGATTACCTAATATCAAAATTAATACTGTAGCTAGGAAAGAGCTAAGTGAAGCAACAATTGTAGAACTGGCTGAAATCGCTAAGAAAGAGACTGTGCATCTTCGTTTCATTGAAATGATGCCAATTGGATTAGGGAAGGCGCATCCAGGTATGCAACAAGAAGAAGTAGAAGCCATTTTAACCAAACATTATGGAACGTTGCAACCATACCAAAAACCATTGGGCAATGGCCCTGCTAGTTATTACGCCTTAAAAGATTTTAAAGGAAAAATAGGTTTTATTAGTGCATTAGGGCATTGTTTTTGCGAGACGTGCAATCGAATCCGAATTACTGCAGACGGCCATTTAAAAACGTGCCTGCATTCTGCAGACGGCTACTCGTTAAAGGAAGCTTTAGCTAAGGAACAAACAGCAGAATTGTTAGGGATTATTAAGAGTGGCATTGCCTGTAAGCCTGAAAAACATCTTTTCTTGGAACAACAAGGAGAACAACGATTTATGTCACAAATAGGAGGGTAAGTATGAAAACAGGAGAAATTATTGCAATAAATATTAGCCAGCGAAGAGGCACACAGAAAAAGGAAATTCCTGAAGTCAACTTAATTAAAGGTTTCGGATTAGAAAATGATGCGCACGGCGGGAATTGGCATCGACAAGTCAGTTTGTTATCTTTTGAAGAAATAACGGCTTTCAATGAAAAAGGAGCTCGGGTTGGCAATGGTGCTTTTGGGGAAAACATAATCGTCTCAGGGATTGATTTACGTCAATTACCTGTTGGAACGAAAATGAAAATAGGTGATTCCGAATTGGTGGTTACTCAAATTGGGGAAGAGTGCCATAAACACTGTCAGATTTACGCGCGAGTGGGCGATTGCATCATGCCTAGAGAAGGAATCTTTGCAGTCGTTGTGACAGAAGGTCATATTAAAAAAGGAGACCAGTTAGACGTTGTTTAAAGTGGGCATTGTAACATTAAGTGATCGTTGCTTTCAAGGGCTTGCTGTCGACCAATCGGGTCCCTTGATTCGTGAACAGTTACCTGCGCTCTACCAGGTAACCAAACAAACCATTTTACCAGATGAAGAAAATCAATTAGTAGAGCTATTGCAAGAGTGGTCTAAGACCTGTGATTTGATTTTAACGACAGGCGGCACAGGGTTGAGTGAACGGGATCGGACCCCAGAAGCTACCTTACGTGTAGCAGAGCGAATCATTCCTGGGATCAGTGAGGGCTTGCGTCAACTTAGCTTGGAAAAAACACCATTTGCTATGTTAAGTCGAGGCGTTTCTGTTCAAAGAGGACGCACGCTCATTGTTAATTTGCCTGGTAGCCCGAAAAGTGTAACAGAACATTTGCATTTTTTGTTGCCTGTTTTGCCCCACGCTTTGGATTTAATCACAAATAAAAAAATCATACATGATGAGGAATAAACCATGAAAACAATTCGAACAGAAGAGGCAGTTGGCCTTCCATTGAGTCATGATATTACGCGAATTGACTATGGGAAGACCAAGGAAGTGTGTTTTAAAAAAGGACATATAGTTGTTCAAGAAGATATTCCAATTCTTTTATCATTAGGGAAAAAACATCTGTTTGTTTCCTTGGATCCAGCAGAAATACATGAAGAAGAGGCAGCGACATTTTTGTATAACCTGTTAACAGATGACTCATGTCAGCCGAGTGAAGTCCATGAAGGGAAAATTGTTGCTAAAGCTAGCACGAGAGGTCTTTTAAAAGTCAATCGAGAAAAATTAATTGCTTTAAATGAAATTGAAGGTCTTGCCTTGTCAACTAAAATTACCAATATAGAAGTTCAGAAAGATGAAAAAGTTGCAGCCTTTCGAGTGATTCCACTAACAATTTCTAGAGGGCAATTAGAAAAGGCACGCCAGCTCAGCACGTCTGAGCCACTAATCTCTGTGAAACCTTTCAAAAAAATACGGGTCGGGATTGTAACTACTGGCAGTGAAGTTTACACAGGATTGGTTGAGGATGCTTTTTACCCTGTGTTAAAAGCCAAGTTCTCCGCGTATCCTTTAGTTACGATTGTCAAGCAAGAAATTGTCGATGATCAGCCGCAAAAAATTACTGTTGCGATCAAAAAGATGTTAGCACAAGGGCTTGATCTGATTGTTTGTACAGGTGGTATGAGTGTAGATCCTGATGATTTGACACCGTTAGCAATTAAGCAGACAGGTGCTGAAATCGTAACCCATGGGACACCAGTCTTACCAGGCTCAATGTTTTTGCTAGCTTATAAAGGAGAGCAAACGATCATTGGCTTACCAGGTGGTGTTTTATTTTCAGAAAAAACGGTTTTTGATTTGTTGTTACCAAGATTAATGGCCAAAGAAGTGATTAAAAAATCTGAAATTATTGACTTGAGTTATGGCGGGTATTTATAAAAGAAAAGAGGCGTTCAAATGTCTAAACAAAAAAAGACTGTGTTCTTGCTTAGTTTATTCAGTTTAGTTGCCCTAATTGCTGCATGTACAAATCAGCCGCAAAAAGAAACAGTTTCAACAAAAAAAGAAGAAATAACCCTTGCGGCAGCAGCTAGCTTAGAATCAGTCATGGAGAAGAAAATTATTCCAGCCTTTGAAAAAGAGCATCCAGATATTCAGGTAACTGGAACCTATGATAGTTCTGGAAAATTACAGATGCAAATTGAAAAAGGCCTAAAAGCCGATGTATTTTTCTCGGCTTCGACAAAACAAATGAATGCATTGGTTGCAGAAAAACTAATTAATAAGAAAAGTGTCGTTCCTTTATTGGAAAACCAGCTCGTTCTTATTGTGCCTAACCAAGATCAAGCAAAGTGGCATGATTTTTCTGATTTAAAAAAAGCCCAAATGATAGCAATTGGTGATCCTGCAAGTGTTCCAGCTGGTCAATATGCCGAAGAAGGCTTAAAAGCTTTAGGCGCTTGGTCTTATGTAGAAAAACACGCAAGCTTTGGCACGAATGTAACAGAAGTCCTTGAATGGGTAGCTAATGCAAGTGCAGAAGCTGGCTTAGTTTATGCGACAGATGCAGCAACCAATTCAAAAGTAGCGATTGTTGCGGCCATGCCTGAAGCTGCTTTGAAGAAGCCAATCATCTATCCAGTTGGTAAAGTTGCCGCCTCTAAGAAACAAAAATCAGCGGATGCTTTTTTTAATTTTTTACAGAGTCAACAATGCAGAAAATATTTTGAAAATATTGGCTTTAAGTTAACAAAGTAGGTGGGAAAATGGATGTTCGACCAATTCTTTTATCTTTTCAGACAGCAATAATCGCCATTTTATTTACTTTTATTTTAGGAACAGGCGTTGCATATATTGTTTTTCGTTTGAAAAATCGTAAATTAAAAATTCTTTTGAATAGTTTATTTACGTTACCATTAGTTTTACCGCCGACTGTTTTTGGTTTTTTTCTCTTAACTATTTTTGGTGTTCAGCAACCAGTGGGCCAGTTTTTACTTGATTTTTTTGCCATTCAAGTTGTTTTTTCATGGCCAGCTACGGTTATTGCTGCCGTTGCTGTTTCATTTCCTTTAATGTATCGTTCAGCCTTAACGGCGTTTGAACAAATGGATAGTGAATTGTTGGCTGTGGCCCAGACACTCGGATTTTCGGAAAGTCGATATTTTAGAAAAATTGCGTTACCTTTGTCGATGAACGGTCTCTTGGCCGGTGGCGTGTTAGCCTTTGCCCGCGGGTTAGGTGAATTTGGAGCGACGACAATGTTAGCAGGGAATATTGCTGGCAAAACAAGAACGCTTCCTTTAGCTATCTACTCTGCTGTAGCAAGTGGGGATTGGCGTTTAGCCAATCAATATGTTGTGATTATGTTATTACTTTGCCTGATTATTTTATTTTTTACGGAATTTTTTAGTCAGCGCGCTTGGAGAAGATCGGAATGAGATTAATTGTTGATATTCAAAAAGAATTGAAAAGTCATACTTTGCAAATTCAGTTTGAAACAAAGACGCAAACAACAGGAATTTTAGGTGCTTCTGGTTGTGGCAAGAGTATGTTATTAAAATGTATTGCGGGTGTTGAGACTGCGGATAAAGGTCAGATTGTTTTAAATGATCAAGTCTTATTCGATGCTGAAAAAAAGATCAATTTGTCGCCGCAACAACGAAAAATTGGTCTTTTGTTTCAGCAGTATGCGTTGTTTCCTCATTTATCGGTAGTAGAAAATCTCACGTGCGTGACAAAAGATTTACAATTGGTCACTCAATTGCTTGCGTCTTTTCACTTAACTAAAGTCCAACAACAATATCCTAGTCAACTTTCTGGAGGACAAAGACAACGAGTGGCTTTTGCGCGAATGCTAGCGGCTCAGCCGGCTTACCTATTATTAGATGAGCCATTTTCCGCATTAGATGCACCCTTAAAGGAAGAGCTGCAAATTGAACTTCAACAGCGATTAAGTAATTTAAATCAACATGCCTTAATTGTGAGTCATAGTTTAGATGAACTGTATAAGTTATGTCAGAGTTTAGTGATAATCACAAAAAACCAAACACTTTTTGGTGCAACAAATCAATTATTTAACCAACCTCAAACGATTGAAGCAGCTAAACTCACTGGTTGTAAAAATATTTGGCCTGTCAAACGCATAGATGCGCACAGAGTCCAAGTGATTGGCTGGCAACAAACACTAATGGTTACACAAGAAGTTCCTATTTCTTGTCATTCTATAGGTATTCGGGCCCATGATTTCACAACAGAACCGCAGGCAACCAATCAAATCGAAGTGCATCACTTACAAACATTGTCAGCACCTTTTGAACAAAGTGCTTGGTTTCAACACCAACAAACCAAAATTTGGTGGAAAGGGAGCAATAGACTCAATCCGAAAGTTATTACTCAGTTATCCATTCCACCTACAGCAATTATGCCATTATGTCTATAAAATAGAAAAAGATTACGTGAAGCGGTTGACATATGATTGCATCTTCATTTATAATAGATTCATGAAAGGTTATTCATGTAAACGGAATAATCGCTATTATATAGGGAGTGAAGGTGTTTAAATGCAAAAGAGTTATAAACTAGAAGGACTTGATTGTGCAAGTTGTGCAGACAAAATTGAAAAATCTGTCCAAAAAATTCACGGAGTAGAAAAAGCGCGTGTGGACTTCATGGCTGAAAAAATGACACTGGAAGTTGAATCAGGACATGATTTAGAAGTCGAAAATGAAGCGCGTGCAGTGATTGGTAAGTTAGAACCAGATGTCAAAGTTATTTCTTTAAAAGATGTCAAAGAAGAAGAGGGACGTAATCCAAATAAGAATCGCTTAATTCGTATCATTATTGCATTTGTTTTATTTTTAGCACTTATTATCATTAAACCAAGTAATAATTGGGTTGCTTTGGCGTCTTATTTAGTCGTTTATGTCTTAATTGGTGGCGACATTGTCAAACGAGCGGTAACGAATATTTTTCGTGGGGAAGTGTTTGATGAAAATTTCTTAATGTCTGTGGCAACGATTGGGGCATTCTTTATTGGGGAATATCCCGAAGCTGTGGCAGTAATGTTATTCTACCAAGTCGGCGAATGGTTCCAAAGTGCTGCAGTTGATCAATCCAGAAAATCAATTGCCAAATTAATGGATATTCGTCCAGATTCAGCAAATCTTTTAGTAAATGGACAAATAAAAGCGGTCGCTCCAGATACAATTGAAATTGGGCAACAAATATTAGTGAAACCAGGTGAAAAAGTTCCGTTAGATGGCCACATTATTGATGGATCAAGCATGGTAGATACCTCTGCGTTAACTGGTGAATCCGTTCCAAGAACGGTCAAAGTCGGCGATGAAATCTTAGGTGGTTTTATCAATAAAAATGGGGCCTTGACCATTAATGTTACGAAAAAATTTGGGGATTCAACAGTTAGCAAAATTTTAGATTTAGTTGAAAATGCTAGCAGTAAAAAAGCCCCTGCAGAAAACTTTATTTCTAAATTTGCTCGTTACTATACACCAGTTGTCGTTGTTTTAGCTATCCTATTGGCAGTGATTCCACCATTTATTTTCCCTGATACTTCTATTAATGAATGGGTTTATCGGGCATTAACGTTCTTGGTTATTTCTTGTCCATGTGCCTTAGTCATTTCTGTTCCTTTAAGTTTCTTCGGTGGAATTGGCGGAGCTAGCAAACTAGGTGTTTTAATTAAAGGAAGTAACTATTTAGAAATTTTAGCGAATACGGAAACAATTGTTTTTGATAAAACTGGTACGCTAACAAAAGGAAATTTTGTGGTTCAAAACATAACTAGTGTTGTTTTGCCTAAAGAAGAGTTGTTACGTTTAACAGCAACAGCAGAACAATTATCCACTCATCCTATTGCTATTTCTATTAAAGAAAGCTATGGCAAAGAAACTGTTCCAGCAACAGCAATTGAAGAGGTTGCCGGACACGGTATCAAAGCCACAATTGAAGGCAAAACAGTTTTAGTCGGTAATGCGAAGTTAATGAAACAATTTGGTATCGAAGCACCAGAAGTGAAGGAAGCGGGAACTTTAATTTTTGTCGCTATTGATAATCAATTTGCAGGCTACTTAGTGATTGCGGATCAATTGAAACCAGACGCCATTTCAGCAATAAAAGAATTAAAAGCTGAAGGGGTCAAACAAACTGTTATGCTGACTGGAGACAATCAACAAGTTGCAGAAGCTATTGCAAAAGAAGTTGGTGTTGACAAAGTTTATGCAGAACTTTTACCAGATGGCAAAGTGGATCGTTTAGAAGAGTTGTTAAAAGCATCCTCACCTAAAAACAAAGTTGCCTTTGTTGGTGACGGCATGAATGATGCACCTGTTTTAGCCCGGGCTGATGTTGGGATTGCCATGGGTGGTTTAGGAAGTGACGCGGCAATTGAAGCTGCTGATGTGGTGATTATGAATGATGAACCAAGTCGTATCGCCTCTGCGATTAAATTATCAAGAAAAACATTGAGAATTGTTAAACAAAACATTATCTTTGCGATTGCTGTTAAAATCATTGTTTTGGTACTAGGTGCATTAGGCTTGGCTTCAATGCAAGCAGCAGTGTTTGCTGATGTTGGTGTAACTATTATCGCTGTTTTAAATGCTATGCGTTGTTTACGTGTAGAAAAGATGAAAGATAATAACTAAGCCTTAAAAAGTACAGCTGAGACGAACGTTTTTAGCTGATTATCAGGTTTTGAGCGTGGGACAAAAATCACTTTGACTTTTTGTTCCACGCTTTTTCTCCTACACAATTTCTATTCGTTCTTAAATTGCCAGAGTTCTTGTAAAGAAATCTTTAAATTTTTCGCTTTGTGGCATATAATAAGAGAGAATTTGTACGAAAATTGCGCTTCGCTTTTTTTTCATGGTACAATAAGCAAGAATGGATTGATTTACAGGAGGGAACCTCAACATGGCATCAAATGAAAAAACACGATATAAAGCAATCATTGCAGACCATACGTATACAATTATTGGCCAAGAGTCAAAACAACATATGGATTTAGTCACAAAAATTGTCAACGAACAACTGGCGGAAATTAAACATCTTTCTCCGCAAACTGATACGGAACAAGCTTCTGTTTTATTAGCAATTAATGCAATTTCAGATCAACTAAAAAAACAAGAATATGCTTTAAAATTGGAAAAACAAGTAGCAGATTTAAAACAGAAAACCATTCGTTTGGCTGAATTAGAGAATCGTGTGCGCCGAATGGAAATTATCGAAGAAGAAGCACGGGATGTTTTGAAAAAGAATGGACAAGAAGATGTAGAAATTCATAATCATGTGGAAGCCCAACAAATTTTGAATGAAAATCGAAAACAGCAGATTCAAAATAAAGGTGTTTCGGAGTAGTTCCTGAAAGGATGACAAGATGTTAACAATACTTATTTTATTACTTTTAGCCTTTGGATTTTATACAGGAGCTAAACGAGGCTTGATTTTACAAGTGCTCTATTCGGTAGGTTACTTAATTTCATATTTTGTTGCTCGAACTTATTACAAAGAGGTCGCCTCTCATTTAGAATTGTATATTCCATATCCATCGGTTACGCCAACGTCAAAGCTTGTCTTTTTTAATCAAGAGATTTCTTTAGACTTGGACAAAGCCTTTTATTCAGCGGTTGCGTTTCTATTATTGCTGTTTGCAGGCTGGTTAGTCGTTCGTTTTTTAGCGATCTTTTTACATGGATTAACATTTATTCCAGTTTTGAAACAGGTAAATGGACTATTAGGTGGCGTATTAAGTGTTCTTGTGTTATACGTGGGTCTTTTTCTAGTGTTAGCTACGGCGTCAATGATTCCGTCAGATGTTGTCCAAAATCAGTTTCGGTCAAGTGGCTTGGCACGAGGCATTGTAAAAAATACCCCAATTCTAACAAAACAAGCATATGAATTATGGGTTGAACCAATTACGAAATAAAGCTGAATGGGACTGAGATAGAGATAAGAAGTAAGTGAGCAAAGCGAAACTTCTTATGTTATGTCTCAGTCTTTTCAACAAATGAAAAAGTTAGAAAAGTAGGTGGAAAAATGAATCAGCGTATTCTATCAACATTAGGGTTTGATAAAGTAAAACAACAGTTGTTGCAATTTATTGTGACAGCTCAGGGGACAAACGAAGTTTCGGAATTATTACCGATTGCTGATGAAAATAAAATTCAATCATGGCTAAATGAAACACAGGATGGTTTAAAAGTTCAACGATTACGTGGTGGAATCCCCATTCCTAAATTAGAAAATATCCAACCACACATGAAACGGATTGAAATTGGTGCGGATTTAAATGGCATAGAATTAGCACAAGTAGGCCGTGTCTTGTCGACTACTTCAGAACTGACTCGTTTTTTTGATGAGTTAAGTGAAAATGAAGTGGATTTTGAACGTTTATATATGTGGCGAGAGCAACTAGAAGTTTTGCCTGAATTAAATCGCCAACTCAAACAAGCCATTGATGATGATGGCTACGTCACAGATGAAGCTTCGCCAGCCTTAAAGGCAATTCGGCAAAATATTCGACGTAGTGAGCAGACCATTCGAGAAGAACTAGATAGTATTATTCGTGGGAAAAACGCACGTTACCTTAGTGATGCCCTTGTTACTATGCGAAATGAACGCTACGTGATTCCAGTCAAACAAGAATATAAAAATATTTTTGGTGGCGTGGTTCACGACCAAAGTGCTTCAGGTCAAACCTTATTTATTGAACCTAAACAAATTTTAGAAATGAATAATCGCTTGCGACAACAACAAATTGCCGAAAGAAATGAGATTACTCGCATCTTGGCAGAACTGTCGGCCGAGTTGGTCCCTTATCGCCGTGAAATTACGCATAATGCTTATGTCATCGGTAAACTTGATTTTATTAATGCTAAGGCGCGACTTGGAAAAGAACTAAAAGCAGTTGTTCCAGAAATTAGTCAAGCAAATCATGTAGTTTTTAAACAAGCCCGGCACCCACTATTGGATCCAGAAAAAGCTGTAGCCAATGACATTGTGATTGGAGAAGAATATCAAGCAATTGTGATTACAGGGCCTAATACCGGCGGGAAAACCATTACTCTGAAAACGTTAGGTCTTTTACAATTAATGGGCCAAGCTGGATTACCTATTCCAGTGGAAGAAGAGAGTAAAATGGGGATTTTTACAGAAGTATTTGCGGATATCGGGGATGAACAATCGATTGAACAAAGTTTAAGTACTTTCTCTTCACATATGACGAATATCGTGTCTGTCTTAAAGAAAGTCGATCATCAAAGTTTAGTACTATTTGATGAATTAGGTGCTGGGACAGATCCGCAAGAAGGGGCCGCTTTAGCGATTGCCATTTTAGATTCATTGGGTGCTAAAGGAGCCTATGTGATGGCAACAACCCATTATCCTGAATTAAAAGTGTATGGCTATAATCGAGCTGGAACAATCAATGCCAGTATGGAATTTGATGTAGATACTTTGAGTCCAACCTATCGTTTATTAATTGGCGTGCCTGGCCGAAGTAATGCTTTTGAAATTTCGAAACGTCTTGGATTAGACAACAGTATTATTGAAGCTGCAAAACAAATAATGGACGGTGAAAGTCAAGATTTAAACGAAATGATTGAAGACCTGGAAAACCGTCGCAAAATGGCCGAAACTGAATACTTAGAAGCTCGCCACTATGTCGATGAATCGGCAGCTTTGCATAAGGAACTAAAAGAAGCCTATCAAGTATTTTTTGAAGAACGAGAAAAAGAATTACAAAAAGCGCGGAAAGAAGCAAATAAAATTATTGCAGAAGCGGAAGAAAACGCAGAAACCATTATTTCTGATATTCGCAAAATGCAATTGGAAAGTGGCCAACAAGGTGGTGTCAAAGAACATCAGTTAATTGATGCGAAAACACAACTTTCTCAATTACACCATGAAGAAACCAAGCTTGCTAAAAACAAAGTGCTGAAGAAGGCGAAAGAACAGAAAAAATTAAAAGCTGGCGATGAAGTAATTGTCAATACTTACGGCCAACGAGGGACCTTATTAAAAGACAACGGCAAAGGACAATGGCAAGTCCAATTAGGCATTTTAAAAATGAACGTATCTGAAGAGGATATGACGCCTGTCGCTCCACAAAAAGAAGCAAAACCAAGAGTTACAACGGTTCGTTCTGCAGAAAGCAGTCATGTTGGCACACAACTAGACTTACGTGGCAAACGCTACGAAGAAGCATTGGCAGAAGTTGACCAATACATTGATGCTGCGATTCTAGCGGGCTATCCACAAGTAACCATTGTTCACGGCAAAGGAACAGGTGCATTAAGAACCGGAATAACGGAATTTTTAAAAAATCACCGCAGTGTGAAAAGCTATGAATTTGCACCACAAAACCAAGGTGGTAATGGTGCGACTGTCGTAAAATTCCAATAAACAAGGACTTACAATAAGTAAGCAGAACACTCGCTATCTTAGAGATGACGTGTTATACTAAGCATGTAATAAGAGTAAAGAGTAGGAGGTTTGTGAAATGACACAAGCAATTACCGATAAAGATTTTGCAACAGAAACAGATGAAGGATTAGTCTTAATCGACTTTTGGGCAACTTGGTGTGGCCCTTGTCGTATGCAAGCACCCATCTTAGAACAATTATCTGAAGAATATGATGAAGACGAAGTAAAAATCGTCAAAATGGATGTGGATGAAAATCCTGCAACACCAGCAAGTTTTGGAATCATGAGCATCCCAACATTGCTATTGAAAAAAGATGGCGAAGTTGTTGAAAAAGCAGTCGGTGTTCATACAAAAGACCAATTGCAAGCAATGATTGCCAAACACTTATAAACGTTGATTAGTCATTACGAATAGTCTGATTCAGTCTGAAGAGAAATCATTAGCGATTGTCTTTTCAGGCTGTTTCTTTCGTACATAAAGTAGCGGCTTTTTTTGTTTAATTACAAAAAGAGGTGTATAATAGATGAAGCATTTTGTTAGAAAGGAAGTATCGTATGAACGAACGAATAAAAAATAAATTAGCACTGCTTCCTGATCAACCTGGTTGTTATTTAATGAAAGATAAAAACGGCACGATTATCTATGTTGGGAAAGCCAAAATTTTGAAAAACCGTGTCCGGTCTTATTTTCGTGGTAGCCATGATACTAAGACAGAACGATTAGTCAGTGAAATCGATGATTTTGAATATATTGTGACAGAATCGAATATTGAAGCACTTTTATTAGAAATTAATTTAATCCATAAAAATAATCCCAAATATAACATCATGTTAAAAGACGATAAAACCTATCCTTTTATCAAAATCACAAACGAAAAATATCCTCGTTTAATGATTACTCGAAAGGTTTTAAAAGATAAAGCGTTATATTTCGGGCCATATCCAGATGTAAATGCAGCGAATGAAACAAAGAAACTGTTAGATCGGCTTTTTCCTTTGCGAAAATGTAATCCATCGCAAAAAACACCTTGTTTGTATTATCATTTAGGACAATGTCTGTGTCCCTATGCTTTTGATGTGGATCCGCAAGTCTACAAAGATATGGTGGAAGAGATTAAAGGGTTTCTCTCTGGTGGACATACAGAAATTCAGGACCGCTTACAAGAAAAAATGGCTTATGCAGCAGCACATATGGAATTTGAAAAAGCTGCAGAATTTCGCGATCAAATTAAAGCGATTGAAACAGTTATGACCCGCCAAAAAATGACGAATGTAGATTTAATTGATCGTGATGTGTTTGGTTATGCTGTTGATAAAGGCTGGATGTGTGTCCAAGTATTCTTTGTCAGACAAGGAAAATTAATCGAACGTGATGTATCGATTTTTCCATTTTATGATGATGCCAGTGAAGCATTTTTAACTTTTATTGGACAATTTTATCAAGAGAATGAGCATTTTGTGCCAAAAGAAGTCTTGATTCCTGATGACATTGATAAAGAAAGCGTTGAAGCTTTATTAGCTACGAAAATCTTGCAGCCGCAACGGGGAGAAAAGAAAAAACTGGTTAAATTAGCCAGTAAAAATGCTGCAGTTGCTCTAAATGAAAAATTCGATTTGATTGTACGGAAACAAGAACGAACAATTGGCGCAGTTGAAAAATTAGGCAATGCGATGAACATACCTGCGCCCATTCGAATTGAAGCATTTGATAATTCAAATATTATGGGAACCAACCCTGTTTCTGCGATGGTTGTGTTTATTGACGGACGGCCAGCTAAAAATGAGTATCGAAAATATAAAATAAAAACTGTGCAAGGTCCTGATGATTACGCTTCTATGAGAGAAGTCATTTATCGCAGATATTCACGAGTTTTAAAAGAAGGCTTGCCTTTTCCTGATTTAATTTTAATCGATGGTGGTAAAGGCCAAGTCGATGTTGCTAAAGATGTGTTAGCCAATCAACTAGGAGTCGATATTCCTGTAGCTGGATTAGCCAAGAACGACAAGCACAAAACGAGTGAACTTTTATTTGGTCCAAACTTAGAAGTTGTACCATTGGAAAGAAACTCACAAGAATTTTTCTTGTTGCAACGAATCCAAGATGAAGTCCATCGTTTCGCCATCACATTCCATCGTCAATTACGTAGTAAAAATAGTTTTGCTTCCAAATTAGATAACATTGAAGGCTTGGGACCGAAACGCAAAAAAAATCTTTTAAAAGAATTTAAATCGCTTAAAAATATTACGGCAGCCAGTGTTGAAGAATTAAGAAAAGCTGGGTTACCTGAAACTGTCGCAAAGAATGTGTATCGTCATTTACACCAAGAAACAACCTCTGAGATAGAAAAATAAATGAAAATGAACCAGACCAATTAGGTGCTTTTCCTAATTTGTCTGGTTTTTTTATTCAATTTTTTCATGAAAAGTTGAACTCTCAAGAAAATATGATAACGATTTCTTTCGTGATATACTAAAACTAACTTAAAAGAGAGGACGTCTGATCATGAAAATACTAACACCCGTTTATCAAATAAAATTTAAAAAAGTACCAAATCAATTACTGATTGATGAGCGTTTGATGAATGAATTGGGTACGTGGTTGAATCGTACAGGTCGAATTTGGGCCTGTCAATCATCAAAATCGGCAAAGGAATTTAAAAATACATTTTATGAAAGCACAGGCTTGACCGCAAATGAAGTGCATATTTCTGCCGAGACGGATGGCCTTTTTCGTTTAGCAGAAAATAAAGCGTCTGATTAAAGTGCAACATCTTTCCATAACAATTGTCATTGACAAGCCAACACAGGAAAGATACGATATGAGTAACTAAACAGCGGTTTAGAAAAAGTGAAGGGGGCGTTTATGTGTTAGAGGTAAAAGAGTTAGTCAAAACCTTTGGGGATTTTAAAGCAGTTGATCATGTATCCTTTACGATACCGGACGGGAAAATTTTAGGATTAATTGGCCAAAATGGTGCCGGGAAAACAACTACGTTTCGCTTGATTTTAAATTTTTTAACACAAGATAGCGGGTCAGTTTTATGGAATGGTCAACCATTAAACGAAAAAGAGTACAATATTATTGGTTATTTACCAGAAGAACGGGGTTTATATCCTAAAATTACGATTGAAGACCAACTAATTTATTTCGCTTCGTTGCGGGGAAAAACTAAAAAAGAAATTGAACCTAAAATTGACTTTTGGATGGAAAAATTTCAAGTTAAAGGCAAAAAAACGGATAAAGTTAAATCTTTATCAAAAGGAAATCAACAAAAAGTTCAATTGATTGCGACACTTATTCATGAACCGAAGTTAATTATTTTAGACGAACCATTCAGTGGCTTGGATCCAGTTAATGCAGAATTATTAAAAGACGGCATTATTGAATTGAAAAATCAAGGTTCTTGTGTCATTTTTTCCAGTCATAATATGGACAATGTGGAGAAAATCTGTGACCATTTAGTCATGTTAAAAAATGGACGCATGGTTTTAGATGGTCAGGTTCATGAAATTCGACAACAATTTGGTCGAACAAAATTATTCTTAGAATCACCGTTATCTGTTGAGGAAGTTGCTGCTACAGCAGGTGTGAAAGAAGCACACTTGCGACAAGATGGCGTCTTAGAAGCAACATTAGAAAACGCTGAAGTGGGCAAAGTGTTGTTTGATAAAGCGACAGCCAACGGCTACATTCCAATGTTTAATCAACAACCACCAACATTGGAAGAAATTTTCAAAATGAAAGTAGGTGGGCAAGATGAGTAAATTTTGGATTATTGCGACTGATGTCTATAAGAAAAATGTGAAGTCGCTGTCTTTCTTAATCATGATTTTAGCGCCATTTCTTCTTGTAGGAATTGTTTACTTAGCGGGCTCTCTAGCTAGCGGTTTTTCAGGAGATACTACCATTGGTCTGGTTTCGGAAAATCAAGCGCTCGTTAAAGAGTTGACAAAGAATAAAACAGAGGACTTTTCTTTCAAAGCTGTTTCTTCTGAGAAAAAGGCCCAAGAACAATTAAAAGACGAGAAAATTGATGCCTATTTACTTTTGGACACTACAGATAATCAGATTTCTGGTCAGCTTTACTCTGAACGCTCTTTAGGAAATGCAACCGAGATGCTAATTCCTCAAATGTTAAACCAATTACAAACAATGGCGAATGCCAATCGTTTAAACCTAACAGCTGAGCAAGTTGCCATGTTGAATCAACAAGCAACATTTAAAAAAGCCAAAATTAGTTTTGATGAAAATGGCAAAATAAAAACAGGAGAAGATAACACAGGGATTCAAATGGCGTTAGCAATGGGGATAACAATTTTGTTATTTGTCTTCATCAGCAGTTATTCTTCAATTATTGCCCAAGAGATTGCTTCTGAAAAAGGCACTAGAATCATGGAAGTTATTCTCTCTAGTACAAAAGCGCAAACCCATTTTTATGGCAAATTAACTGGGGTTATTCTAGTAGCTTTAACACAAATTTTCATTTACGGAGTGGCGTTTGTTCTCGGCTATTCTCAATTGAAAAATCTTGATTTTATGAAAAGTCTATTAAGTGGTATTTCACCACAAAGTATTTTTTCATCAACCTTTATTTTTACATTAGGCTTTTTCATTATTGGTATTCTCGTTTTTGCTGTTTTGGCAGCACTTTGTGGTTCTCTTGTTTCCAAACCAGAGGATACAGCAAAAGCAGTTCAGCCCATCATGTATATTGGTTTAATCGGTTATATGATTGGCATTACGTTTGGGACGAATGATCCACAAAATATCGTGGTGAAAGCGACTTCCTTTATTCCGCTGATTTCGTCATACATTATGCCAGTACGCTTGGCGACCGAAACGGCATCAACAATGGAAGCAATTGTCTCATTAGTGATTTTGGCAGTCTTTGGAATTATTTTAACAATCTTCTCTGCTCGTTTATACAAATCAAACGTTCTTGTATACAGCGAAGGCGGCATGATTCAATCCTTAAAACAGTCAATTTCTATTTTAAAAAATGAACAAAAGCATAAATAATTTTTGTTTAACTCTAAAAGGACCCGGTAAATCAGTCAAAGTGACTGATCTGCCGGGTCTTTTTTAGGCACCGTTCGTCGTTCAACTAGACGAACGGTTAATTTTTTTTCAGGAATCTTCGTCTGATTTAATTGGTTGTATAGGTAAATAAATGAGTTTTCGGCTTGATACTGAATGGCATAATCAACAGTCGTAATATGCATCAACTCACTGACATAACTATTATCAAAGCCAATGACAGCGACATCGCGAGGAACGGCATAATTTAGATTTTCAAGTTCTGAAATAAACTCAGCTGCTACGTGATCATTATAAAAGGCCAAAGCTTCTGGCTTGTCGGTTAATTGTTGCCAGTAATGGGCAATTTTGCGACCAGAATGGTTAGTATACTGATCATTAATCAGCCACTCAGCTTGCCAAGGCGCCTGAGTGTTTTCATAAAAATCTTTCATTGCACGTTTTCGTGCGTGCGTGTTTAAATTTTCGGGATTACCGAGGACATGACCAATTTTTTGGTATCCTTGTTGTTGTAAATATTCTAAGGAACGATAATAACCAGAGTAATGATCAATGTAGGAAGAGTATATATTAGGTGAATCGATACGATGCCAGGTTGCTAAAGGACCATACGCGCTGTAAGGCTCAATCACCGACCATTCATTTGTTCGTGTCAATAAAAACAAGCCATCTAATTGTTTGTATTTTAATTGGTTCAAGGCATCAATTTCTTTCTGCTGATCGCCATCTGTAAAAAATAAGGTTACGGAATAATTGTATTTTTTGGCAATTGAAATAAAGCGATTCAAAAAAATACCTAAGGAACCTAAATAGCTAGGGGCTAAAAAGCCAATGGTTTTTGTGGCACCTGCTCGTAAATTCCGCGCCACATAATTCGGGGTATAATTTAATTCTTTCATTGCTTTGAGAATTTTTTCTTGACTATCGGCACTCACATATCCTTTTCCAGAAATTAAGCGAGAAACAGTCGATTTCGAGACACCGGCAACTTTTGCTACATCAATGATAGACGTCATTTTTTACCTCCAAAGTGGAATGTATTCTTATAAGAAGTATAGCATACATTTTTTTGAAAATAGTGCTTGACATGGGAACATTCCCATAATTTATCCTAAAGATGTAAACGATAACAATTTAATCAAGGAGGAAGAAGACGGATGACAAGAGGAGCATTAAAAATTGCAACAATTGGTGGCGGTTCTAGTTATACACCTGAATTAATTGAAGGATACATTAAAAGAAAAGATGAACTGCCAATTAAGGAAATTTGGTTAGTCGATATTGAAGCTGGTAAAGAAAAATTGGAAATCGTAGGTGCAATGGCGAAGCGCATGATTAAAGCTGCTGGTTTAGATTGGGAAGTTCATTTAACATTGGACCGTGAAGCAGCCTTAAAAGGGGCGGATTTTGTTTCAACACAGTTCCGTGTAGGATTATTAGATGCTCGCATTAAAGATGAACGGATTCCTTTGTCCCATGGAGTATTAGGCCAAGAAACAAATGGCGCGGGAGGAATGTTTAAAGCATTTCGAACAATTCCTGTCATTTTAGCTATTATTGACGATATGAAACGTCTTTGCCCAGATGCTTGGTTAGTGAATTTTACTAATCCAGCTGGAATGGTTACGGAAGCTGCAATTAAACATGGCGGTTGGAAAAAAACAGTTGGCTTATGTAATGTGCCGATTGGTCATAGAAAACAAGCGGCCGAAATGCTGGGAATTCCAGAAGAAGACTTATTCTTTAAATTTGCTGGAATTAATCATTTCCATTGGCACCGCGTTTGGGACAAAGAAGGACAAGAGCGAACACAAGAACTCATTGATTTAATTTACGGACCTAAGCAAGAGCAAGAAAGTCATTTGAAAAATATTTTTGATGCGCCGTTCCATTATGAACAGTTAAAAGATTTAGGAATGTTACCATGTGGTTATCATCGCTATTATTATATTGAAGATGAGATGTTGAAGCATTCCATCGAAGAGTATGAACGGGGCGAAACAAGAGCACAAGTGGTTAAAGAAACGGAAGGTCGTCTGTTTGAATTGTATAAAGATCCCAAACTAGATTACAAACCAAAAGAATTAGAAGAACGGGGCGGCACACACTATAGCGATGCAGCTTGTGAAATGATTGCATCAATTTATAATGATAAACGAACGGATATGGTTGTTTCTACTGAAAATAATGGGACAATTACTGATTTACCGTATGATTGTGTTGTAGAAGTATCTGGACCTGTGACAGCTCATGGCCATGAACCTTACAACTGGGGGGCCTTTCCGCCAGCAGCAAGAGGAATTATTCAAAATATGAAAGCTATGGAAGAAACGGTTATTCGAGCAGCCATCAATGGTGATTACGGCGCAGCATTGCATGCTTTCACTATTAATCCATTAGTTCCTGGCGGCGTTATGGCGAAGACCTTGTTGGACGAATTATTAATTGCCCACAAAGCGCATTTACCGAATTTTGCAGATGCGATTAATAAAATTGAAGAAACACAACCAGAAACAGTCACATATGTGGCCGAATTAATGAAAAGTAATTAAAAAGTATCGCACGCTAAAGATTCGTTTAGTGTGCGATACTTTTTTTAGAATAGGAAGCAAAGGATTCCGTTTTTTTCTTGACAGTAAAATGATAGGTTTGTTGCCGGAACAGCCATTGAATACCAGAGTAAATTAAAATTTCAGCAATAATAAATGTCGAAAGTTTCTGTGCGGAAAGGAATAATAGCGTTAAAATTAAAAATAAGACGACACAGGTATAAAAAACGTGTTGCAATTTTTTAGAATTGATAATCGTGATTTCTTTGGTATCTTCAGTAACTTCAATGCGCCGATAAAATTGGAACCAGCCTTCATAGAACGTTAAAACATCCCCAGGATCAGCCTCAATTTCAATAGGTACATTAGTAAAAAGTTTCCCTTGATGCACACCATTTTTATAAAATGTAAAATAGCGTAACGCGCCCCAAGCTGATGTTTTTCGTGTCAATGTAATCTTCATGGTTTTCACCTCCGTCTTTATTTTGCCATAGTTTCGGTAAAATTGTATCCTACTAAAGTCCGATTCTCTCATTTTAGGGGCAGAATTGACAGATTACCCGATGTTGCGCAAGCAAAACAAGAGCGAAAAATTATTTTTCCTACTAATAATCAGTTCTCTTTATACAATCCATATCCAATTAGAATTGAAAATTTAACTTTCGCTTATGAGAATCGAACAATTCTTAACCAAGTGAACGTTCAAATTCCTTTAAACGAAAAAATAGCACTTTGTGGAAAAAATGGTGCTGGGAAGAGTACTTTTCTTCAACAAATTGAAGCCCGTCACCCAGCCATTTACTTTTCTCCCAAAGTCCGGTTAGGAACGTATCATCAATTAGATTATCGATTAAAAAATGATGAACCACTGTTGACTTATTTATTGAAGCGGACAAATTATTCTGAAAAGATTGTGCGTTCACTTTTATATCGGCTAGGTTTTCAACAAGAAAATTTACAGACAAAGATATCTTCTCTAAGTGGTGGCGAAGCCATAAAAATTACTTTGGCGCAATTGTTTATAGAACCAAATAATATCATCTTATTGGATGAACCCACCAATTTTCTTGATTTAGAGACAATCCAAGCACTTGAAGAATTTATAAGTGCCTATCAAGGAACAGTAATTTTCACTTCGCATGATGAAACGTTTGTGGAAAAAGTAGCCACCCGCACTATTTATTTAGAAAACGGGAAAATTATTGATAAATAAAAAAAGTAAACAAAAAGTCGCTAAAATAGCGACTTTTTGTTTAGACTTCTTCAATTGGTAAATAGGTGTATTCTGCAATTTCTGCGGCATGGGAGCCAGCAACATGTCCAGTGACAAACGCAGCTGTAACATTGTAGCCTCCAGTATAGCCATTAATATCTAAAAGTTCACCAGCAAAAAATAAACCATTGACTAATTTGCTCTCCATTGATTTAGGGGTCACTTCTTTGAGGGAAATCCCACCGCCTGTGACAAAAGATTTTTCCAAAGGCAATGTTTTCGTAACAGTGAACTGAAAGTCTTTCAGTAGTTCCACAAAGGAAAGACGTTGCTTTTCTGTTAGTTGTTTGGCAGGCACTTCTTCAATTGCTAGTTTCTCTAGATAAAAAGTAAGCAGCCGTTCTGGTATTAAAGAATGAAAGGCATTTTTTGCCACTTTATTTGGCTGTTCCTCAATCATGTAATCAACGTTTTTCAGCACTTCTTCAAAAGATTTTGTCGGAAACACATCCAAGGCTACCGTGACAGGTTGATTACCGTTGCGAGTTAATTCTTGGTTAATAAAACTAGAACAGCGGAGCGCGGCAGGTCCTGAAATGCCAAAATGTGTAAACAGCATATCCATTTGATGATTAACTAAAGGTTTTCCTTTTTGGTTCAAAACAGTTAAATTAACATCTTGTAAAGAGAGACCTTGCAACGTTTTATCAAGGATAAAAGGTTCTTCAGAAATAATAGGCGATTCGGTAGGGTAGAGTGGGCTGATGGTATGCCCCATTTTTTTGGCTAGTTTATAGCCATCACCAGTTGCTCCTGTGGAAGGATAAGTGCGGCCGCCAGTTGTTAATACAACACACGGTGCATAAATTTTTTCCAGTTCGGTTTCAACGCCAATTATTTGATCGTCTTTTCGTAGTAATTTTATGACCTGTGTTTTTGTAAAAACAGTGACTCCTAATTCGTTAATGCGGTTAAATAGCGCATCAACAATTGACTTCGATTTATCTGTGACAGGGAACATGCGTCCGTGATCTTCTTCTTTTAAGTGAATACCATTGGATTCAAAAAAGTTCATGATATCATAGTTATCAAATTGTGAAAATGCGCTGTATAAAAATTTTCCATTTCCAGGAATAAATGAAATGATTTCTTCTGCGGGCCGATTATTAGTTACATTACAGCGGCCGCCACCAGTCATTAATAATTTTTTCCCAACACGGCGATTTTTTTCAATTAATAATACTTGAGCGCCTGCTTCGGCGGCCGCAATCGTGGCCATCATACCACTTGTCCCAGCGCCGACAATAATTACATCAAATTTCTTCATAGTTCTCCTCCAATTCAATAGGTAGTGTACCATAATTACGGGATTTTTTCTGGATTTAAGGAAAAAATAAACGTTTGACTATGGTAATTTTTGAATTTTCAGTTAAAATAAGCCTATAACAATGAGAGGATGATTAAATGGACGCAAAACAATATGTTAAAAATATTCAAGAAAAGATTCACCAATTAGACCAAGGTCAAACAGAATATTTACAAGCAGTCGATGAGTTTTTACCAACCGTAGAAGGTTTTTTAGAAAAAAATCCTCAATACATTGAAGCAAATGTTTTAGGTGTCTTGATTGAACCTGAACGTATTTTTCAATTTCGTGTGCCGTGGCAAGATGACCAGGGCAATTGGCATGTGAACAGAGGCTATCGTGTCCAATATAATTCAGCGATTGGACCATACAAAGGTGGTTTGCGGTTTCATCCAAGTGTGAATTTAAGTGTGATGAAGTTTTTGGCCTTTGAACAAATTTTTAAAAATAGTTTAACTGGTTTGCCAATCGGTGGCGGCAAAGGCGGTAGTGATTTTGATCCAAAAGGCAAGTCAGATGCTGAAGTGATGCGCTTTTGTCAAAGTTTCATGACCGAACTTCAAAAACATATTGGTCCAAGTACAGATGTTCCAGCAGGCGATATTGGCGTAGGCGCTCGTGAAATTGGTTATTTGTTTGGCATGTATAAACGCTTGCGCAACTATGATGCAGGAGTGTTGACTGGCAAACCTTTAGGATACTGGGGAAGCCAAGCAAGAACAGAAGCGACGGGTTATGGAACGGTTTATTTTGTTAAACATTTATTAGCAGATAAAAACGATACGTTTGAAGGCAAAAAAGTCGCTGTTTCTGGTAGTGGGAATGTCGCAATTTATGCCATGGAAAAAGCAACTGAGCTAGGCGCCACAGTAATCACATGTTCCGATTCGTCTGGTTTTGTCTATGATCCAGAAGGAATTGATGTGTCGTTAGTAAAAGAACTAAAAGAAAAAAATCGTGAACGCATTTCAAAATATGTTGAAATACGTAAAGGCGCAACTTATTATGATAAAGAATCTGTTTGGGATTTCGAAACAGCGTATGACATTGCGTTACCATGTGCAACACAAAATGAAATCAACGAAAAGCAAGCCGCTATTTTAGTGAAAAACGGAGTGAAAGTCGTGGCAGAAGGCGCAAATATGCCTTGTACACTAGAAGCAGTCGCCGTTTTTGCTAAATCAGCTGTAATTTATTGTCCAGGCAAAGCCGCTAATGCAGGTGGTGTTGCGGTTTCTGCATTAGAGATGAGCCAAAATGCTGAACGTTTAGCTTGGTCCTTTGAAAAAGTTGACGGTATGCTAGATCAAATTATGCAAAACATTTATGAGACTTGTCGTGATACAGCTAACGAATATCAGGCACGAGATAACTTTGTTTTAGGTGCGAATATTGCTGGCTTTGAAAAAGTAGCGGCAGCGATGCTGAGTCAAGGACTCGTTTAATAACAAAAAATGCTAGGATTTCCTAGCATTTTTTCTTGGTTTGTTTGATTAAGAGAATAAATATCTCTAATTAAATAGTTAAAATTAAACAATTGGTCTATCCAAAAGAATTTGCTTGAAAAAATGTCTAAAAACACGTAAAGTATACATGTAGTAAGTTTACTTTCGAGGAGGAAAAGGAATGTCACACATTCAATTAGATTATTCCAAATTAGCACCATTTGTTGCTGACCATGAATTGGAATACATGCAAACACAAGTCACTGCAGTGGACAAAGCATTACGTGAAGGTACAGGAGCTGGTAATGATTTTACTGGCTGGATTGATTTACCAGAAAACTATGACAAAGAAGAATTCGCGCGCATTAAAAAAGCAGCAGCAAAAATTCAATCTGACTCTGAGGTATTAGTAGTCATTGGTATCGGTGGTTCATATTTAGGTGCCCGTGCAGCAATTGAATTTTTGACACATTCATTTAATAATCTATTATCAAAAGAAGAACGAAAAGCGCCACAAATCTTCTTTGCTGGAAATAGCATCAGCTCAACTTATTTAGCTGATTTAATCAATGTGATTGGTGATCGTGATTTTTCTGTCAACGTTATTTCAAAATCTGGAACGACGACAGAACCAGCGATTGCTTTCCGCGTCTTTAAAGAGTTATTAATTAATAAATATGGCAAAGAAGAAGCCAATAAACGTATTTATGCGACAACTGACCGTTCTAAAGGAGCAGTAAAAGTTGAAGCTGATGCGGAAGGTTGGGAAACATTTGTGATTCCTGATGATGTGGGCGGCCGTTTCACTGTTTTAACGCCAGTAGGTCTTTTACCAATCGCTGTTAGCGGCGCGGATATCGATCGTTTAATGGAAGGTGCAAATGATGCACGTAAAGAATACGGCGCAACGAGCGACTTAAAAGAAAACCAAGCCTATCAGTATGCTGCGTTACGTAACATTTTATATCGTAAAGGCAAAACAACTGAAATGTTAATTAACTATGAGCCTGGCATGCACTATTTCTCTGAATGGTGGAAACAATTATATGGTGAATCAGAAGGAAAAGATGGCAAAGGTATTTTCCCAGCAGCCGCAGACTTTTCAACTGACTTACATTCCATGGGTCAATATGTTCAAGAAGGTATGCGTAACTTATTTGAAACAGTGGTTAAAATTGAAAATCCACGCCATAGCATTTCAATTCCAGAACAAAATGAAGATCTAGATGGCTTAGGCTATTTACAAGGAAAAGAAATTGACTTCGTCAATACAAAAGCGTTCGAAGGTACGTTGCTTGCTCACACAGATGGTGGTGTGCCAAACATGATCGTTAAAGTGCCAACAATGGATGCTTATTCATTAGGTTATGTTATGTACTTCTTCGAAATTGCGGTGGGCATCTCAGGTTACTTAAATGGGGTTAATCCATTTGACCAACCAGGTGTTGAAGCTTACAAACGCAACATGTTCGCTTTATTAGGTAAACCAGGATTTGAAGAATTAGCAAAAGACTTAAATGCACGTCTATAATTTGTAAATAACAGAAGAAAAGAGCCAGAAACACTTACGTTTCTGGCTCTTTTCTTCTGTTTAAATTATTTTTCCAATGGTTCGTTCCATTTTTTAGGACTCCAAATGGTTCCTTCCAATGCAACTTGAAGACTTTCATTATCATCTTCTAATTGTTCAATATATTTGATGGTTTCCTCGATAATAAAAGAGTTGGGTTCTTCGCTGATTGACTGAAGTTGTTCTGCTAACCATGTATTTCTCATTTTTCTTCACCTCAAAATGTAGTCTATCATAGGTGAGCTTTTTAGTAATGAAACTTGCTTATTGGTTTTTCATTAAAGTAGCATAAATTCGTTCAATATCCGCTTGGGTACCTCTTAATTCATAGTCAGCTAAGAAGGGGAAGTTAAATTGTTCCGCATACTGTTTAGCTGTCAGGCAGTATTGGTGGTTAAAGTTTTTATTGCCGCTGCCCACCACGCCAGAGCAATAACGATAATTATTTTCAAAAGCAAGATATTCTCGCATGACTTCTGTTAAAATTTCGGTATTGCCGTTGTTGATGCCATCGCCACCATCTAAATAGGTAGGCACAAAGGTAAAAAATGGTTCTGTTTCTACTTCTAACGGAGAATTTTCCGAAATTTCTTTGAAAGTAATCGTAGGATTTTTTTCGTTGTGCTGATGTTGCTCTTCAGCATAAGTTGTTAAACGTTGAACAAATGAGCGTGTATTACCAGAGATTGAAATATATCGTATATTCATCAGAGATCCCTCCAAATAAATTTAATTGTTTACGTAAGTATAGCACATCTATGTGAAAAAAATTCAAGATCAATAATTATAAAGCGAAAAAAATAATGCCTTTTTATTACCTATTATAAAAGTGAAAATTTGTTATTTTAATTCATTTGGGTAAGTATTGAATTTTGCGAAAAACTTTGCTAAGATGGTAGAGTATTGAATAAAGAATGGTTGGGCGAAAGCTTCAAGGATTCAGTTCTTCAAGGGGTGAGAAGAACAATTTTTGAGTTTGCGCCTTTTTGCATACCTAAAACAAAAGGGCTGAGCGTATCTCTATTTCGCTAGTCCTTTTTCTTATATGCTAAAGGTGTAAAAACTAAGGAGGTGGAGACAATGGTACAAGAAGTACTAGAGCAAATCAAGGCAGCGGAAGATGCGGTGGAAGAGCATCGGCAACAAGCTAAGATGAATTGTCGTTTATATGAAGAACAGAAGCAAGAACGTTTAGCTGAACTACGTCAAGAGAGTGAAGAAGCTGTTGAAAAAGTGCTGACGGATTCACTAGCAACGCAAGAAAAGATGTTACAACTTGAAAAAGAACAACTTTTAGATGAAACAAAGCGCACTGAACAAGCGCTTCACGAACGTTACGAAGCGAACAAAGAACAAGTCATTGATTCAATTATTGAGAGGGTGAAAGACGTTTATGGCAGTTAGTAAAATGGAAAAAATGACAATAATTGCCGCTGCCGAAAAAGAAGCAGCAATTCTACAAGCCATTCAAGGCTTGCAAATTGTCGAAGTAAAACGGATTTTTCATTCGCCTGAAGAAGAACAAGCCTTAAAGAGTCAATATTCTTTTTTACAAGCAGAACAGTCAACTGAACAGCTACGTAAATATGAAACGATGCTACAACAATTGCAAGAGCTTCTTTTATTTTTGACACGCTCTTCAGGAAAAGGGTTAAAGATAAAAAGAAAAGTCTATACTTTGGAAGAGTTGGAACAAACCTTTGATGAAGAAACATTACAAAGCTATTTGACGGAATTAAAGAATATTCAAGAATCTTTGAAACAAATTCAAACGGATCGTCAAGGATTAGAAACCGAAGAAGAATTATTAGGCCGCTGGCAATATCTGGATGTTCTACCGCACAAACAGCAGTTAAAAAGTAGTTATGTCGTTCATGGTTCGATAAATCTAGCCAATAAAGCCAGTTTCTTGAGCGCTTTGTCTCAATGGCCAACGGTTTATTTTGAAGAAATTTATCAAAGTATGCATCATAGTTACTTTACACTCGTTTACCTGAAGGAACATCAGCAGAGTGTAACCGAGTTATTAAACCAATATAGTTTTGAACCACTCCAATACCGTTATGATGTTCCGCCTAAAGAGGCATATCAACAAGTCAAAGAACGATATGAAATTTTACAAAAAGAAGAAAAAGTCTTAAAGCAACAACTGGCTTCTTATCATGATTTTTATGAAACGTTTTGCTTGGCTGAAGAAGTCTTATTGGCGGTTATCCAAAGAGAACAAGCACGTCAACATTTGTTAAATGCTTCATCATTTTTCATCTTGCAAACGTGGATTCCAGTCGAAGAAAAAGCCGATATTTTGACAGCGATTGAAGAAAAAGTTCCTAAGGACGAAATAGCTCTTACTTTTGAAAATCCTACGAAGGCGGAAATTGAGACGGATATACCAGTTAAACTAGCGAATAATAAATTGGTGCAGCCGTTTGAAATGTTAACAGAGATGTATAGCTTACCAAAATATGAAGAAGTTGATCCGACACCTGCGATGATGCCGTTTTATCTAGTCTTTTTTGGCATGATGGTAGCGGATATTGGCTATGGCTTACTGATGCTACTCTTGTCTATTATTGCTCTGAAAGCATTTGTTTTACCGAGAGGCATGAAACGTTTTGCCGACTTTTTCTTGATTTTATCATTTCCAACAATTATTTGGGGCTTCATTTACGGTTCGTTTTTCGGTGCAGCATTACCGCCAACAATGTTTGGAATCAAATCACCATTTCCGATTTTATCAACGACCGAAGATGTAAATACGATTCTTATTTTATCGGTTATTTTTGGGTTTATCCAATTGGTTGTCGGTTTAATGATTAATGGGATTCAGTTATCAAAACAAAAGCGCTATTTAGATAGTATTAACGAAAGTTACGCTTGGTTAGGGATTTTGTTTGGTTTAGCATTGTTAGTCGTTGGTAAATTAGTGGTTAAAAATGAAGGCTTATTTACAGCAGGTGCGATTTTAGCAAGCCTTTCTGCCATTGCAATTATTGTGATTCCAATGATTCAATCGAAGGCCAAATTAAAAGGCTTAGCCAAAGGACTGTATGGACTATACGGTGTGACAGGTTATGTCGGTGATTTAGTTAGTTATACACGTTTGATGGCGTTAGGAATTGCTGGGGGAAGTATTGCTTCAGCGTTTAATATGCTCGTAGAGTTCATGCCGCCAGTTGCCCGTTTTAGCGTGGGCATCTTGCTGTTAATTGTTTTACATGCGTTAAACATATTCTTATCGTTATTAGGTGCGTATGTTCATGGCGCACGTTTGCAATATGTTGAGTTCTTTGGAAAATTTTACACAGGCGGTGGCCGGGCGTTTAATCCGCTAAAAACAAAAGAAAAGTATGTCAATGTTGAGAAAAAATAGAAAATTATTTATTGGAGGAAAATAGAGATGATGGATTACTTAATTAATAATAATGGTGGAATTGTTTTTGCAGTATTAGGAATGGCAATGGCGACAATTTTTGCTGGGATTGGATCAGCCAAAGGGGTTGGCTTTACTGGGGAAGCAGCAGCAGCTTTAACGACGGAGCAGCCAGAAAAATTTGGTCAAGCGTTAATTTTACAGTTATTACCAGGTACACAAGGACTATACGGTTTCGTTATTGCTTTCTTAATTTATATTAACTTAGGAAACGATATGAGTATGGTTCAAGGATTGAACTATTTTGTAGCAGCTTTACCAATTGCTTTTGCAGGATTGTTCTCTGGGATTGCCCAAGGTCGTGTAGCCGCTGCGGGGATCCAAATTTTAGCGAAGAAACCAGAACATGCAACAAAAGGAATTATCTATGCTGCCATGGTTGAAACTTATGCCATCTTAGGGTTCGTAATTTCCTTCTTACTTGTATTGAACGTCAAATAATTGAGGAGGCAGATGGATGGATGCCATTGAAAAAATCATCAGTGAAATTAAGCAACAAGGAAAGCAAGAAGTCGAAGCCTATGTCACCAGTGAACAAACGCGCATCGATCAAGAATTCCAAGCAGCACAACAAGAAATTTTGCTGAAGCAAGAACATGAAATAGAAAAACGACAACAACAATTATTAAAAGAATTTAAACAACGCCAACAACGGCAAACACTAGAAATTCGTCAGTATGCATTAAATAAAAAACAAGCATATCTTAACCAATTATTTGACGAAGTGGTCTTAAAGATGAGTGAATGGTCAGCAGAAGAATTTCAACAATTTATGAAAGCACAATTAGGTTCACTTGAATTAACAGGAAAAGCGACCATTCTTTTAGGCGAGTATTCTCAAACGAAAGTGACGCAAGAATGGCTGACCGCTCTTTCTGATGCTACTGTTCAATGGGAGCTTTCAGAGGAAGTTGTTCCAAAAGAAAGTGGCTTTATCGTTGCAAAAGACGGTTTGGATTATAATTTTCTCTTTTCAGCATTAGTTGAAGAGATTCAAAAAACAGAAGGCTTTAAAGTAGCAGAAAAACTTTTCAGTTAAGAAGGGAGGACGTAGCATGAGAAAACCAACGTATCATCAAATTAATCCGCTGATTCGTTTAAAAGAAACGGAGCTGCTTTCTGAGCAACAGTTTCAACAACTTTTAGAAGCGGAAACAGTTGAAGACGTTAAAAATATGTTAAAAAGTACGGTTTATCAACCTTATTTAACCGAAACTTTTGAAGAAAAATTTGACTACCATTCTTCTGAAGCGCTGGGAAGTCTTTATCGCTGGTTATATGAAATGGCTCCAGAACCAGCTGTAGTAACGTTGTATACGATGCGTTTTACCTTCCATAACTTGAAAATTTTGACGAAAGCTGAGCGAACAGGTAAAGATTTTGATTATCTTTATTTAGAAGATGGTCGTTATTCTCTAAACACAGTCAAAAGTGCCATTCATACAAAAAACTCTTCCGAACTTGAGCCAGCGTTGTTAGAAGTGATCCGTGATGTTTTTGCCTATCTGGAAGAAGGCGGTTTGCCACAAGCAATTGATATCCTTTATGATCGAGCATTTTTACAGCAACAGCGAAAATTGGCGGATGAATTGGGCTATGAAGAGTTAACGAAGGAAGTCATCGCTTTTATTGATTTAACCAATCTATCAACGATGGCTAGAGGGATTGTTCAACATCAAAACAGTAACTTTTTATCAACCGTGATTTCTAGCGCTGGCAGTCTCTCAAAGAAAGAGCTGTTGACCTATGCGGAAAAGTCACTTGTAGAATTTACAGCATTTGTCAGAACAACGAATTACGGACAACTATTAGAAAAGATTATCAATAAAGAAACCAATGAATTAAATTTATTGGCTTTTGAAAAACTCAAAGATGATTACCTGACCTCAATGTATGAAAACGGTCGGACGGTTGCTTTTGGGCCGCTCCCATTACTAGCCTTTTTGAATGCGAAAGAAGTTGAATGGAAAAATTTGCGTTTAATTTTGGTCGGAAAACATAGTGGGTTTTCAAATGAAAAAATTCGAGAAAGGATGCGAAAAGTCAATGGGGTATAAAATTGGTGTCATTGGAGACAAAAATTCAATCTTACCATTTAAACTGTTTGGCTTTGAGGTCCATCATGCCATTTCAGAAATGCAAGTTAGAGAAGCCATTGAAACTATGGCAAAAAATAAGTTTGGGGTCATTTTCATAACGGAAGAAGCCTCTACTTTAGCAGAAGAAACGATTGAACGATACAAAGAACAAGTGACACCAGCGATTATTTTAATCCCAAGTCATAATGGTACAATCGGAATCGGTTTAAGTGAGATTGAAAAAAATGTTGAAAAAGCAATTGGACAAAATATTTTATAATGCAAAGGAGAATGAGCGTGCAAATTGGAAAAATTGTCAAAGTTTCAGGTCCTTTGATTTTAGCTGAAAACATGTCAGATGCTAGTATCCAAGACATTTGTCATGTAGGAGATTTAGGCGTTATCGGAGAGATTATTGAAATGCGAGGCGACGTCGCTTCGATTCAAGTATATGAAGAAACAACAGGCATTGGACCAGGAGAACCAGTTATTTCAACAGGAGAACCATTATCTGTTGAATTAGCCCCAGGTTTAATTGCCGAAATGTTTGATGGTATTCAACGACCATTGGATACATTTCAAGAAGTAACCCACAGTAACTTTTTAGGCCGTGGCGTTAAAATTGATGCGTTAGATCGTGAGAAAAAATGGACGTTTGAACCGACTGTGTCAGTTGGTGAAGAAGTGTCGGCAGGTGACATCGTCGGTGTGGTTCAAGAAACACCGATTATTCAACATAAAATTATGGTGCCTTTCGGCGTTTCAGGAACGATTGCCGAAATTAAAGCAGGTGACTTTGCCATTGATGAAACAGTTTACTCAGTGGAAACGGCTAAAGGAACGGAAAGTTTTAGCATGATGCAAAAATGGCCCGTTCGGCGGGGACGTCCCATTTTAGAAAAACTAAGTCCCAAAGTACCGATGGTGACCGGACAACGCGTAATTGATACCTTTTTCCCAATTACGAAAGGCGGAGCGGCAGCAGTTCCAGGACCATTTGGCGCTGGAAAAACAGTCGTTCAGCACCAAATTGCCAAGTGGGCCGATGTCGACTTAGTCGTTTACGTTGGTTGTGGGGGAACGCGGGAATGAAATGACAGATGTTTTAAATGAATTTCCAGAATTAATTGATCCAACAACTGGTGAGTCTTTGATGAATCGGACGATTTTAATTGCGAATACGTCAAATATGCCGGTGGCGGCACGGGAAGCCTCGATTTATACAGGGATTACCATTGCAGAATATTTCCGTGATATGGGTTACTCAGTCGCAATTATGGCGGATTCTACTTCTCGTTGGGCAGAAGCGTTACGAGAAATGAGTGGTCGGTTAGAAGAAATGCCTGGTGATGAAGGCTATCCAGCCTATTTAGGTAGTCGCTTAGCTGAATATTATGAACGAGCAGGACAAGTCATCGCGTTAGGAAAAGATCATCGTGAAGGAAGCATTACAGCGATTAGTGCGGTTTCGCCATCTGGTGGGGACATATCAGAACCTGTCACTCAAAATACGTTACGCGTTGTTAAAGTATTCTGGGGCTTAGATTCCCAATTAGCACAAAAACGTCATTTTCCTTCTATTAACTGGTTGCAAAGTTATTCTCTTTATTCCACAGAAGTAGGGCAATATTTAGACTTGGAATTGCAAGGAAACTGGGCCGCTATGGTAGCTGAAGGGATGCGGATTTTACAAGAGGAATCTCAATTGGAAGAAATTGTTCGCTTGGTTGGGATTGATTCCTTGTCGGATAAAGACCGTTTAACGTTGGAAACAGCCAAATCATTACGGGAAGACTATTTGCAACAAAATGCTTTTGATGACGTGGATACGTTCACTTCTCGAACAAAACAAGCGAAAATGTTGCAATTGATTCTAACTTTTGGTGAAGAAGGTCAAAAAGCCTTAAGTTTAGGCACTTATTTCTCTGAGTTAATGGCGGGAACAGTTGAAATCCGCGATCGCATTGCTCGTAGCAAGTATTTACCAGAAGAGGAATTAGAAAAATTGGATCGTTTACAAGCAGAAATTAAAACAACGATAAAAGAAATCATTGCTGAAGGAGGAATGACGAATGATTAAAGAATATCGCACAATCAATGAAGTCGTTGGTCCTCTGATGATTGTTGAAAAAGTAGCAGGCGTAAAGTACGAAGAATTAATTGAAGTACGCATGCAAAATGGCGAAATTCGCCAAGGGCAAGTTTTAGAAATCAATGGAGATAAAGCGATGGTCCAAATTTTTGAAGGAACGAGTAACATCAATATTCGTGATTCAAAAGTTCGCTTTCTGGGACATCCTTTAGAATTAGGGGTTTCGCCAGATATGATGGGGCGCGTTTTTGACGGCTTAGGTCGCTTAAAAGATAATGGACCAGAATTATTACCTGAGAAAAAATTAGATATTAACGGCGAAGTTATCAATCCAGTCGCTCGTGATTATCCCGATGAGTTCATCCAAACAGGGATTTCAGCGATTGACCATTTAAATACCTTAGTTCGTGGTCAAAAATTACCTGTTTTTTCAGCATCTGGCTTACCTCATAAAGAATTAGCGGCACAAATTGCCAGACAAGCCAACGTGTTAAATAGTGAAGAAGAATTTGCCGTAGTTTTTGCGGCCATTGGGATTACCTTTGAAGAAGCGGAATATTTTATGGAAGATTTCCGTCAAACAGGCGCAATTGATCGTTCAGTCTTGTTTATGAACTTAGCGAATGATCCAGCCATTGAACGGATTGCAACGCCTAGAATGGCTTTGACAGCCGCTGAATATTTAGCTTATGAAAAGGGCATGCATGTCTTAGTTATCATGACGGATATGACCAATTATTGCGAAGCGTTGCGAGAAATTTCAGCAGCACGCCGTGAAGTTCCAGGACGTCGTGGTTACCCAGGTTATCTTTACACGAACTTAGCAACGTTGTATGAACGGGCAGGCCGAATTCGTGGCTCAAAAGGTTCCGTAACACAGATTCCTATTTTAACAATGCCAGAGGAGGATAAAACACATCCAATTCCCGATTTAACTGGCTATATTACAGAAGGGCAAATTATCTTGTCCCGGGAACTATATAAGAGTGGTATCCAACCACCAATTGATGTATTGCCATCACTTTCCCGTCTTAAAGACAAAGGAACTGGCGAAGGCAAAACGCGCGGGGATCACGCAGCGACGATGAATCAATTGTTCTCAGCTTATGCACAAGGGAAACAAGCCAAAGAATTAGCTGTCATTTTAGGAGAATCAGCTCTTTCCGATGTCGATAAAATTTACGCAGCCTTTGCCCAACGTTTTGAAGAAGAATATGTCAACCAAGGATTCGATACAAACCGTTCGATTGAAGAAACGTTAGATCTTGGGTGGGAACTATTAAGTATGCTACCGAGAACAGAACTAAAACGAATTAAAGAGGATATGCTCGATCAATATTTAACTGAAGGGAAGTAGAAAAATGGCTCGATTAAATGTTAATCCAACCCGTATGGAACTTTCCCGATTGAAAAAACAGTTAACTACGGCCACGAGAGGTCATAAGTTGCTGAAAGACAAACAAGATGAATTGATGCGACGGTTTATTGCGCTAGTCAAAGAAAACAATGAGTTACGTATTCAGGTTGAACAAGAAGTGACGGATGCGTTATCAAATTTTGTATTGGCAAACGCAACGTTGAACGAAGCCTTTATTGAAGAGTTAGTGGCAATTCCAGCCGAAAAAGTTGAATTAGAAATTATTGAACAGAACATCTTAAGTGTGCCAGTTCCTAAAATGATTTTTGATTACGATGAATCGGTTCAAGAAGCACCCTTAGATTATGGCTACGTGAATTCAAACAGCGAGCTTGATCAAGCTTTTGCTAAAATTTCAAGCATTTTACCGAAATTATTAGCACTTGCAAATGTTGAAAAGACGTGCCAATTATTATCAAAAGAAATTGAAAAAACGCGTCGTCGTGTCAACGCCTTAGAGTATATGACGATTCCACAATTAGAAGAAACAATTTACTACATTCAAATGAAATTAGAAGAAAATGAACGTGGCGAAATTACACGTCTAATTAAAATTAAAAGCATGAACAAAGAAAATTAATGGTTAGAAAGAACGAGTGCGAAGCCAGTTGGTAGCTTTCGGGCTCGTTTTTAATAAAAAAGGGAGTGGAAAAAATGAAAAATGAAGAACGCCGCAAAGCGATTGCACTGAATTGTCAAAAGTATGAAAGTGACTATGCTCGCTTGGTGGAACCAATCAATGAGCTACTGTTAAACTTGGGAGCGACTATTTCAGAAGAAGCCGCGAAGCAAATCATTCTGAATGTAAAACGATATCATCACGGCGTGAAATATCTTCCTGAGTGTCATTTAGATGAAAGTAACCAATTTATCGAAGATGGGCTTGAAGCTCTTAAAAAGGGAGATTTAGGCAACGGTGCGTTACAACTATTTGGGGCTGGCTTAAACTTTGCTAGTTTTGCAGCAAAAGCACAAGGAACCAAAAAAATTGATGCCCACCAAATGTTGGCAGAACGTTTTACGAAGTTGTTGTCTGTACAAACGGATAATAATAACAAACAATAAAAATACCCTTGGTTTATTAAGGCGTCTTAATAAACCAAGGGTATTTTTTAACTGTTATTGATTAGGATATTCAGACACCTGTAATTGCCATAACTTATCTGTCACTGAAGCAATAAACGCAGCACTCTTAGCATTATCAGGTCCTTTCGTAAAAATTGCTAAAGCAAAGGGGTGAGGTGTTTCTAAAATCCCCATATCATGAATAAATTCATCATAGGAACCAATTTTATGAGCAACTTTTCCTTGAGTTGTGGGAGTTTCCATTCTTTCATGGAAAACACTTTGTTTCATAGAATCATAAATCGCTTGGTAATCTGGTTTTGTTGCTTTTTCAGTATATAATTTTTGTAGAATAACAAGCGCATCTTCCGAAGAAAATTGTGGCTCTTCAATCGAAGGCGTCTTGTGCAAATAACGCTGATACATTTCTCGTTTTGCTTTTGCATCACCACCCAATGTGTCATAGAGCATATTTTTAGCGATATTATCAGAATAGGTGATGGCATATTCTTGTAACGTTTTTAATGGATATTCTGGTTGGATATTATAGGCAATGATCCCAGTTCCTTCTTCATAATCTTCTTCGGCGTTATAGGGAATCAGGTCTGTCCATTTTTTTTGACCAGAAGAAACCGTGTCGGCGACTAGCATCGTCAGTGGTACTTTAATAGTACTAGCTGTATAAAATTCATGTTGGCCATTCACGGAACGTTGTTCGCCAGTTTCCAAATCCAAATAACTAATCCCGACCGTTCCTTCAAATTCTTTGACAGAAGCGACGAGCAGGTCATTTATTTTATCAAAAAATACTGTATTTGCTGAATTATTTTCTTCCTTGTCTTTCGTATGCTTCTCATGTTTGGCGGAATCAATTGTAACTTTTTGTTCAGATTCTTTGGCATAATCTTCGCCACGACTTGAGAAGAAGAAGCCCACAATTAGGAAAAAGCAAAGAAAGAAAATGGTGCCGTATAGTGAGAGTTGCTGTTTCTTCAATGTAAAACCCTTTCCGTTTCTCTAATAGATATTTTTCTCAACTCCTCCATTTAATCATTTTTCGGATAAGAGCGCAAGCGTCTTTTTAACGGCACTACTGGTTTTGTTTCATTTGTTTTTGGAGTGCTTGCGATTGCTTTAATAGCTCTTTGCCGATAGTGGTATCTTTCACCAATAGCCGCTGTAAGGGGCGATCGATGACTTGTTTGATGGAATGAATGTCTTGATTATTTAAAATGGCTGTTTCTTTACTAGAAAAAGATTTATGCGCGGTCAGTTGTAAACCAAACGAGTTGTACAACAATGTATAACCAGCAATTCCAGTAATTGTCTGATAAGATTTTGAAAAGCCGCCGTCAATTACGAGAAGCGTGCCATTTGCTTTGATTGGCGATTCGCCTTTTGTTCGTTTAACTGGTGTATGGCCATTAATGATATGTCGATTTTCACCAGTCACTTCAAATTCATCTAGGATTCTTTCACAAACTTCAACCGTATCACGCAAAGAGTAATAAGGATTCTTTTCTTCGTAATGTGTTTCTTTTTCAGCGAGAAAATAACGCTCGAAGGTTTTCATAGCTCGTTTACCAAATAATGAGGAACCTTCGCCACACCAAAGATACCATAAACAATCTGTTGCATAGTCATCTGTGCTAGCAGGCTGAGCATAAGCTTCTTCTAACATTTCCTGAAAGAAGTCAACTAAAGCTTTTCCTGAATAGGAGTGGCCTTTAAATGTATAAGCTTGAAAAGTACCGTCCGCATTCAGAGGCAGACAGCCGTGGATCAATAAATTTTGATTATACACAAGGTAAAGAGAGGCTTTTTCCATTAGAAAGCGCATGTGTTTTGTTAACCGCGGTGAAGACTGAAATTGCGTTAATAAATCATCAATTATCTGTTTTTCCTCACGTGTTAGTTGGTAAGGCTGCTCTTCAGAAACGGTTTGGAAACAGCTGTTAATTAATGTATAACGACATTCGTCAAAAGTAATAGTTTCCCCTTGAATCTTATCTAGGCGTAGCCGATGTGCCAAGTTAAAATCAGGGCGTCGACCAATAATTTGGCCTTCTAGTTTTTCTTGAATAATGGTAATGGCTTGTTGCACACGCATCGCTACTTGTTTTTCATCTTCAGTTAACGCACGATAGGGATTTTTCTTGGGTGCAAAAGCAGGATTTTCTTTATACGTTTCTAAACTAAATTTTTTTAAGGCGGTTAAATCGATAGCATAACGTTCTTCTAACAAATCTAAATTTCCATAGCGAGCACAAATACGTACTACATTGGCTAAACAAGCCAGTGAACCACTATAAGCAGCCAGCCAAATCATATCATGATTGCCTAGTTGAATATCCAAGGAGTGATAGGACATTAATCGGTCCATAATTTTATCTGGTGCTGGCCCCCGGTCATAGATATCCCCAATAACATGTAGGTGATCGATAATCAGACGTTGGATTAGATAAGCTAATTCTGTCACGAAACGTTTGGCTTCACCTAGTAAAATAATTTTTTCAATAATTTGTTGATAGTAACCGTTTTTGGTTGTTGTTTCATCATATTGATAAATCAATTCTTCGAGAATATACCCATAGGTTTCAGGAAGGGCTTTGCGAACTTTAGAACGTGTGTACTTCATCGAAGAAGAACGGACGATTTCAACCAGACGGCGAATCGTTAATAGCCACCATTCATAAGAGAGGGCGCTTTCATTTTCTAAAAGTGTTAATTTTTCTTCTGGATAGTAGATAATAAAACAAAGCTCGTCCATCTGATGGGCATTTAATTCTTGTTTAAATAAAAATTGAACTTTTTCTCGGATTCGCCCAGAACCATTTCTTAAAATATGGTCAAAAGCTTCAAATTCACCATGTAAATCACTGACAAAATGTTCTGTTCCTTTCGGTAAATTCAAAATTGCTTCCAAATTAATAATTTCTTCAATTTGTTGATCGCGGTTCAGTGTAGCCAAGTCATCTGCCTTCTTTCTTTTTCGTATATACCAATTTTTATTTAAAAGATTAAAGTATTGATAATAAAGGTTTTTTATTCGTATGCCAATTATTGTAGGCTATTTGGCGAAAAAAAGCAACAGGAGAAAGTCAGAGAAAAATGTGGAAAATTATAGGAAGCTACTGGGTTTTATGCTATGATTTTTAATAAAACAAAATGAAGGGGCGGGAAAACATGTTATTTGGTACAGCAAAAATGAATCGGGAAAATCATTTAGAAA
Organism: Enterococcus sp. S183_ASV_20; assembly: GCF_018919685.1. Lineage (NCBI taxonomy): Bacteria > Bacillati > Bacillota > Bacilli > Lactobacillales > Enterococcaceae > Enterococcus > Enterococcus sp. S183_ASV_20. The sequence continues at coordinate 102,076 of NZ_JAHLRI010000002.1, read as the reverse complement.
TCGGTGGTTGTGACACCGTAAAGTTGGCGCAAAAATTCGGGACGCCGTTATTTGTCTATGATGTCGCTCATATTCGCGCACAAGCACGTGGTTTTAAACAAACGTTAAATCAATTAGGTATCAAAAATAAAGTGGTTTATGCAAGTAAAGCATTTAGTTGTTTAGCTATTTATCAAGTGTTAAAGGAAGAAGATATTGCTTGTGATGTTGTCTCTGGTGGAGAACTATTCACAGCTTTAAAAGGGGGAATGGAGCCAGCGGAAATTGAATTCCATGGAAATAACAAAACCCCTGAAGAATTACGTTACGCCTTGGATAACAAAATAGGTACAATTGTCATCGATAATTTTTACGAAATTGACTTGTTGGAAGAATTATTAGCTACACGAAACCAAACACAAAAAGTTCTTTTTCGGGTGAGTCCTGGCGTGGATGCAGAAACACATGATTACATTTTGACAGGCCAAGAAGATTCAAAATTTGGTTTTGATGTTGCAAGTGGCCAGGCAACAGAAGCGCTCGTTCGCCTTTTATCAAATCCCTCTTTTGATGTGCAAGGGGTCCATTGCCATATTGGCTCGCAAATTTTTGCTGTGGAAGGCTTTTTAGCTGCTGTTGAAAAAATGTTCACTATTTTAGAAGACTGGCGGCAAGTCCATCAATTTACAGCACGTGTTTTAAATATGGGTGGTGGTTTTGGTGTGCAGTACACGCAGCAAGATGAGCCATTAGCACCAGCAACATTTGTTGAAAAAATTGTTTATTCCTTGAAAGGTCATTGTGAACAATTAGGGTATCCACTGCCTGAGCTTTGGATTGAACCAGGCCGCAGTTTAATTGCCGAAGCGGGCACAACGATATATACAGTTGGCGCGCAAAAAGAGGTTCCTGGTGTTCGTCATTTTGTTTCCGTAGATGGTGGCATGGGTGATAATATACGGCCTGCTTTGTATCAAGCAGTTTATGATGGTTTTCTAGCGAATCGTGATGGGCATGATTCAGTCAAGAAAGTCACAGTGGTTGGTAAATATTGCGAATCAGGCGATGTCTTACTCCGAGATATTTTATTGCCAGAAGTTAAAGCAGGGGATTTATTGGCCATTAGTAGTACTGGGGCTTACGGTTATTCAATGGCAAGTAATTACAACCGAAATCCTCGACCAGCGGTGGTTTTTGTCGAAGATGGACAAGCAAAATTAGTTGCTCGCCGTGAGACATATGAAGATATGACAACGTTGGATTGTTGATAGATTAAAAGTAGCCGCCTCTTTTTGAGACGGCTGTTTTTTTTCAAAAAATAACAAAATGTAAGGGTGATTTCTTTCAGAAATGAAAAATCCATAGTATATTAAATGAAGAAGGAAATACTTTAGAAGAGGGTGTGATTTGCAGATGAAATGGCTCCTCGGGTTACTGATCATTTTTGCAATGATTGGCGTTGTTTTTTCTGTTTACATTGCCAATTATTTTTTGAAAATCGCGTTGCTTAAAGACAACCCTTGGTATCATAAAAAAGGGCATCGGTTATTAAATCCTGATAATTTTCAAGAACGAGAAACAAGATATACTAAAATAGAAGAACAACAAAAACAAGAAGGCGAAGCTTTTTGGACAGAGTCTTTTGCTGAAGATCGTTGGTTGAAAATTAAAGATGAAACATTGTATGCACGGTGCTTTATTCCTTATCCAGATAACCATCGTTGGGCGATTTGTGTGCATGGTTATCGTTCAAACGGAAAACGCGATATGGCATATACTGCATTACGTTTTGCAGAAGAAGGCTACAATGTTTTAGTTCCCGATTTGCGTGCGCACGGGAAAAGTTCAGGGAATAAAATTGGGATGGGATGGCTGGATCGGTTAGATTTATTAAGTTGGATTAGTGAAGTTCTTGCCATTGATATGGAAGCAGAAATTATTTTAGTGGGCGGTTCCATGGGAGCGGCTACTGTCATGATGGCAAGTGGTGAAAAGTTACCAACGAATGTCCGCGGATTAATAGTGGATTGTGGCTACACTTCTGTTTATGATGAATTTAAATACGTCCTACATGAATCTTTTCATTTACCCGCTTTTCCTATTTTAACAATTGCTAATCAATTAGCATTAAATAACTATGGCTTTCAATTGAAAACCGCTTCTTCCGTGAGACAATTACACAAAAATACGTTGCCCACATTCTTTATTCACGGTACAGGTGATCGCTTTGTTCCAATGACAATGTTTGAAGAAAATTTAGCGGCAACTCAGGGGATACAAAAAGGTCTCATTGTTGCTAAAGCACCACATTTATCTTCAAGTGTCTACGAACCTGAAAATTATTACAGTAGTATTTTTGAATTTTTGGAAGAAAACTGTCCTGCAGTAAAAACAACATCCGACTAAAAAAGACATGGATTTTCATGATCCCATGTCTTTTTTTGTCTGACTCGTTTAGCTAAATTTAAAGTGCTTAAAAAGAAAAATAACGGCGCCAAACTACCAAGGCAAAGGAACCATTTCATTGAATAAGTTAACTCTTGCTGTAAAAGAGATTCTCGTATATAGCTGAAACCTTCGCCATGGACCCGCAAATAAATATAAATGTAAGCAAAAAGAATCACTAAAGGCAAAATACAGACTTCTAATATTTCCAAAAGATAAGGAAAGGTTTTATTTAATAATTTGAGGCGTGTCTTATTCAATAGATAAGCAAAAATGAAAATTGACCATAAAAAACCAAAAAAACTAATCAAATAAAAAATCAGATTCGCACTTCCTGCATTCATAAAAGCTTTCGGGAAAAGTAGTCTGCCGATGAATGTATTTTTAATTGTAAAAGGAACATCAAAAATGGAAATATAAAGACAAAAAAGTACTAATGTTAACAAGGCATGCCAAATCTTTTTCTCCATTTCATTTAAAAAATATCTAATTACTTGGTACATTTCCATAAACTGTCGCTCCGTGTTTGAAATAATCGTAGTTTTGACTATACCATAGCTGTTCTCAATTTTCTTGAAAAAAATACACGCAACCAGCCTCGACTATACGAAACACACAGAGTGTCTAAAAAATAAGTTGCCGATCGCATTTTTTCGCATGCTAGTGTTGCACTTCTGTTTCGCTGGTGTTTTCTAATTGCTGATTTGTTGATTAAAAAAGGGCAGGAGGGAGCGTTTTTTTAGTATAATAATATAAAAGAATATAGAAAAAATCGTAGGATGGGAGTTATTCAAAGTGGCGGAGATTACAGTTAAGACAATTTCAGCGAAAGATGATTTAAAGAAGTTGCTTTTGGGTCAAGAGTATGACCAACAGCAGCCAGTTAAAAATATTTTAAAAGCTAGAACATCGAATGTCCATATTGAAAAGTACGAGGTTGTGGAGGATGTTTTTTTAAAGTTAACTGGGAAGGCGACCGAGCACAAAGATATTATGAACTCATTTTGGACAACGTATAAAATTATGTTACAACTTGTTTATCCCAATTTCTTTAGACCAGCGGAAGTAATTGGGGAAAATCAAGAAAGCTATTTAGAAAAACCTTCTGAACAGAATTTGCTTGCAGTAAATAGCAAGTATCCGCCTCATGATTCCGGGACATCGGCTGTGATTTCGGACCGATATTTAACTTATTTTGACCAAGCTTTTCCTGACTATTTACCAAATCCTGTACCCAAAAAATATACATGGAATGAATTCCTTCTCGACAATTTTACTAACTTTGAGCGAGTTCATCAGGACCCACAATTAAAGCGTTTTGCCGAACTTACCCATTCAATTGGAAACATTACAGTAGTTCCAATAGGATTTAACAGCGGAAGAAGCTTATCGTTTAAAGATTATTGGGATTATTCCTTAGAACAACTTTCGATATTTTTAGCTTCATTTCATTCATGGGAAAGCTACGTTCATACGTATGAGATGCAACCATTTTTAAATGAACAGTATCAACCAGTAGCGCTATGGAAAAATCATTTGAAAAAAGACTCGTTTATCTTACCTCAGAATATAGAGGAGATAAATGAATATTTAGTTCAAGTAAATCAACGAATAGAAAAAAGAGGGCAGCGAATAGTGAATCGGTTGTAATGAAATAAGAATCGCCTTTTCGCTAAATGTTGAAAGACTCGAATCTTGTGCTCTTTTATTGACTCAGAAACAGAGAACAATTAAACTACTAGATTAGTATCAAAAAATAATTGCGTATAGGGATAACCAGTCGCATGTTTAAATAATTTTTAGGTCTTATGTACGTAACAAAAGTTATTAGTACGAAGCAATCATTTTAGAAAGGAGCTTTTATGCAATTCACATTATTAAATCAAGGAAATCAAGCCTATTGGGAAGCAACCTACATAGAAGCTTTTCCAGAAGAAGAGAGACTGCCGTTTGATCAATTATTGACGTCTTCTCAAGCAGGAAAATTTCATTTGTTTGTTATTCAAGAGGCGGATGAGAACGTGGGGATTTTGTTAAATAGTCAAATTGCACCTGAAGCAACCTATGTCTTTTTCTTCGCAATTGATCAGCACCACCGAAACAAACGATTAGGCTCAACCGTGTTAGCGTTATTGAAGACACGTTATCCTAAGGGGGTTCTTTTAGAAAGTGAAGAAATTGGCAAAAATGCAGCGAATGAAGCCCAAAGAGAAAAACGTTATCAGTTTTATGAAAGAAATGGCGTGCTGGATACAGGGTATCTGATTATGGATAGAGGGCTCACTTTTCATATCATGTTTGCTGGAGCGTCAGGCTTCGGTGGAACGCAGCTACAGTTTTTATTAGACTTCCATCCAGTAGCAAAAATTTGGAAAAAGCCAAGTATTGATGGCATCAGGTAGTTTTTTTCAAATAAGTAAATTAAACAAACAAAAAAACATATGAAAGAACGGACCAATCGGTTCTTTCATATGTTTTTTATCATTAGTCTCGAAATAACTAGCGAATACCCAAAGCAATTCGTGCGTAACGGCTCATTTTATCCGTTGTCCAAGCAGGATACCAGACTAATTTTACTTCGATATTATTCACTTCAGGAATATCTTTTAAAACACCATGGATTTGTTCTGTTAAAACATCTGCTAACGGACAACCCATTGTGGTTAAGGTCATTTTGATGACAGTATCACCAGTTTCTTCTGCAAATTCAACTTCATAAATTAGTCCTAAATTAACAATATCGATGCCTAATTCAGGGTCAATCACTGTTTCTAATGCAGTTAAAATATCTTCTTTAATTGCTTCAACTTCTTCGGTTGAACGTTGTTGAGGTTGTTCACTCATTCGTCTTCTACTCCTTTGCAAGTTGCCTCTTTACTATCATACCTTTTTTAAGAATGTTTGTAAATGAGAAGTATCTCACATGTCATGGAATTTACTGATTTATTAAAAAAGCTCATAAAATTAGAAATTCATTTTATTTTAATTGAAATCTCATTATTTTGTTGACATTAGAAAACAATGAGTTTAGAATGATCGATAACAATCTAAATTTAATTTTTGGATATTTTTAAAAAACTGAATTTTCAGTCAATTGGAAATATCAAAGGGAGGATTTTATGAAAATTAAGCAGGTACATGTTAGGGCATCGAAAATTAAACTGAAAGAAACATTTACGATCGCTTTGGGGACGATAGAATCAGCGGATAGTGCAATTGTGGAAATTGAAACAGAAGAGGGATTAGTTGGATATGGAGAAGGAGGGCCAGGCATTTTTATTACCGGTGAAACGTTGGCTGGCACGATTGAAACGATCGAATTATTTGGCCAAGCAATCATTGGCTTAAACCCCTTTAATATTGAGAAAATTCATGAAGTGATGGATAAAATATCTGCTTTCGCTCCAGCGGCAAAAGCAGCAATCGATATTGCTTGTTATGATTTGATGGGTCAGAAAGCTCAACTGCCTCTTTATCAATTGTTAGGCGGCTATGATAACCAAGTAATAACGGATATTACACTAGGTATTGATGAACCAAATGTGATGGCACAAAAAGCCGTCGAAAAAGTCAAACTAGGTTTTGATACATTAAAAATTAAAGTCGGAACAGGAATTGAAGCTGATATATCAAGAGTAAAAGCGATTCGTGAAGCAGTTGGCTTTGATATCAAGCTCCGCTTAGATGCGAATCAGGCTTGGACGCCCAAAGATGCAGTTAAAGCGATTCAAGAATTAGCAGATTATCAAATTGAATTAGTGGAACAGCCAGTTAAAAGACGCGATTTAGAAGGTCTAAAATACGTTACTTCACAAGTTAATACGACAATTATGGCTGATGAAAGCTGTTTTGATGCTCAAGATGCGTTGGAATTAGTTAAAAAAGGCACAGTCGATGTTATCAATATAAAATTAATGAAGTGTGGCGGCATTCATGAAGCGCTGAAAATTAATCAGATTTGTGAAACAGCAGGCATCGAATGCATGATTGGTTGCATGGCGGAAGAAACAACCATTGGCATCACGGCTGCTGCCCATTTAGCTGCTGCTCAAAAGAATATCACACGAGCAGATTTAGATGCGACATTCGGTTTAGAAACTGCGCCCGTAACTGGGGGCGTATCCTTAGAAGCAAAACCATTATTGGAATTAGGAGAAGCAGCTGGATTAGGCATTTCTCATTAAAAAAGGAGTAAAGCAAATGAAGTATGATTTAAAGTATCTTAGTGTCCCTTTGCCTGAGGAAATTCAAAGGGTGAAAGAATTTGGCGATTTTGCAAGTGCGGATATTGCCATTGATTTTTGGTTGACAAAAGAACTTCCGCAGGCATTAAAAGAACGTTTGATAATTGAAAAAGATGTCATTAAAATGATGCGTATGAATGAGTATCCTCATAGCTTTGCAAAAGCTGATCAAATGATGAGAGATACTTTTCAGGATTATCAAACAGAGGAATTAATTCGTTTAAAAGAAACGGGATTAGTGGACTGGGTTTATATTGACGGTGAACCGTATTTCCAACTTCGATTTTTGGCCAATTTAATTAAAACAAATGCGGCATATGTTGCACGTTTACGGGAAGCAGAAAGCAATCAATTAGAAATTCTCCGCAAAAAAGAACTAAAAGAGAACATCGAACAAATGCAAAAAAACGGTGGTAGAAAAGTGAGAACAACAATTAAAGCCACCATTCAGGTGAAAAAAGAATTTGAGCGTCCAGGTGAGCGTGTTCGTGTCCATTTGCCGCTGCCCAAAGCGTGTCAACAACAATCAGAAATTGAAATCCTAGCTACGTCACCTGAAGCAACCTATATTGCGGCAGAAGATGCGCCTCAACGAACACTGTGTTTTGAAACAATCTTAAAAGAAAATCAAACGTTTACAGTTGAATATTGTTATGTTAATCGGATGGTTTACCAACAGTTAGAAGAAAATAACGTAGACAAAATGCAACCAAGCTTTGATTTAGAGGAACAGTTACCGCATATTCGATTCACGCCTTATTTAAGAAATTTAGCAGATGAGATTGTGGGCGATGAAAGTAATCCCTTAAAAAAGGCACGCTTGATTTATGACTTTGTGACGACAAAGATTCATTATTCTTTCATGCGTGAATATTTTACAATTTCCAATATTTCAGAGTATGCTGCAACTAATTTAAAAGGTGACTGCGGCGTGCAAGCGATTTTGTTTATCACGCTTTGTCGGATTGCAGGGATACCAGCCAAATGGCAATCGGGATTATATGTTTCTACACATTATACAGGCTGTCATGATTGGGCACAATTTTATATAGAACCGTACGGCTGGCTCTTTGCGGATTTGTCTTTTGGCGGAGGTGCTTACCGAGACGGGGATAGACAGCGGTGGAATCATTATTTCGGCAATTTAGATGTTTTTAGAATGGTCGCAAATAGTGAGATCCAGGCAGACTTTCAGCCGTCAAAAATGCAATTGCGTGCAGACCCAATTGACAACCAGCGGGGAGAATTTGAGTACGAAAATGAGGGCTTGCCCTACGCATGCTTGATAGTTTCGCAAGAACGGCTTTCCATGGAAGAGTTGCCATTTGATTGACACATAGGGGGAATAGTATGAAAAAGTTAAAAATGATGGGGATTATGTTATTTGTTAGTACGGTCTTGGTAGGTTGTGGCACAACAGCAGAAACAAAAATAGACGAGAAAGCAACTGAGAAAACCAGTGTCTCGAAAAAAGTTTTAAATTTAATGGAGAACTCGGAAATCGGTTCAATGGATTCTATTTTTACACAAGATGAAGCCAGTATTAACGCACAGTCCAATGTCTTTGAAGGGTTATATCAATTGGATGAAAAAGATCAACTAATACCAGCTGCCGCTAAAGAGATGCCTGAAATTTCTGAAGATGGCAAACGATATACCATTAAACTAAGAGAAGATGGTAAGTGGTCCAATGGTGATGCTGTAACAGCCAATGATTTCGTTTTTGCTTGGCGTAAATTAGCGAATCCCAAAAACCAAGCCAATTACTTTTTCTTGTTAGAAGGAACGATTCTGAACGGAACAGCTATTACAAAAGAGGAAAAAGCACCAGAGGAATTGGGTGTCAAAGCGCTTGATGATTATACTTTGGAGGTTACTTTGGAAAAGCCTGTACCGTATTTTACGTCGTTATTGGCATTTTCTCCATTTTTCCCACAAAACGAAGCATTCGTGAAAGAAAAAGGGCAAGCCTATGGCACTTCTAGTGAAATGATTGTATCTAATGGTCCATTTTTAATGAAAAATTGGGATCAGTCAGCGATGTCGTGGGATTTTGTGCGTAACCCCGACTATTACGATAAAGAAAAAGTAAAATCAGAAACGATTCATTTTGAAGTTCTTAAAGAAACCAATACCGTTTATAATTTGTACGAATCAGGTGAATTAGATGTGGCTGTCTTAACAGGAGATTTTGCTAAACAAAATCGAGACAACCCAGACTATGAAGCAATCGAACGGTCAAAAGTATATTCCTTACGTTTAAACCAAAAAAGAAACGAAAAACCATCCATTTTTGCAAATGAGAATGTCCGCAAAGCTTTAGCTTATGCTTTGGATAAAAAAAGTTTAGTCGATAATATTTTAGCAGATGGTTCAAAAGAAATTTATGGGTACATTCCAGAAAAATTTGTATATAACCCAGAAACGAATGAAGATTTTCGTCAAGAAGCAGGCGCCCTTGTCAAAACAGACGCCAAAAAACCCAAAGAGTATTTAGATAAAGCAAAAGCAGAGCTAAACGGAGATGTAGCCATTGAACTTCTTTCAAGAGATGGTGATAGTGACCGAAAAGTTGCTGAATTTATCCAAGGTCAGTTACAAGAAACGTTGCCAGGTCTCACTATTAATGTCAAAACAGTTCCTTTAAATAATGCGATTGAATTAATGAGAAAAGGAGATTATGAATTGTCTGTTGGCATGTGGGGACCCGATTATCAGGATCCAATGACTTTTTTAGAAAGCTCAGTTAGTGGTAACCGTATGAACTATTCTAGCCCAACGTTTGATCAACTAATTGAAGAAGCAACAACTAAATACGCAAATGATCCTGAAACTCGTTGGCAAACATTAATTAAAGCTGAAAAAGTATTGGTGGAAGAAGATGCCGCTTTAATTCCTTTATACCAAGAGGCCCGTAGTCAGCTTGTACGACCAGGTGTCAAAGGCATTCAGTATCATAACTTCGGTGCAACGAGCACATATAAGTATGCCTATAAAGAATAAATTAGTGAACGAGCGTGGGACAAAAATCACTTTGGATTTTTGCTCCACGCTCAAAAACTGATAAACGGCGGGAACAGAAGCAACACTACGCGTTGCTCCGATCTCAACAACTTCTAAGGTGTTTTATCGACATGCGTCTCGTCACAGTACAGCCTTCAAAAGAGCTACAGCTCTAAGAGTTGCGATGTTTCACTGTGAAGCATGAACAGATGAAATCATCGTACCTACTTGGTCTCCCAAAATTAAAGAACACCGGGTAGGTATCATGCAACATCAACTCGTTCCTCGTTGTGTTTTATGACAATTTTCGGAAATTCCTTCTTATTGCTGAGAAACACTATTTGCAAAGCAAATAGATGTTGAACAGTACCTATTTGGTTCTCGGAGTTAAACACTTCTGTCCTGACCTCTTCCCGATAAGAGCTTCTTTTTTATTAATAGTCAACAATTAATAAAAAAATAATTGAAAAAGGTTGACAAAAATAATGATACTCGTTAGAATAAGCACTGTTAACAAATGAATAGCGTTTTCATGTGACTAGATAATACTAGGCATGGAAGAATTTCGTAATATAATGTGGTGTACAATGGTTACGCAACATGTTTAACGGGATTGTTCTATGCTTTTTTTGTTGTTTTCACTGAAAATGTTAGAATTACTTCTGCAGAAGAGGGTCATTTATGAAAATTAAAAAGGTGCTAAATCAAAATGCTGTACTTGTTCTTGACGAAGGACAGGAGAAAGTAGCTGTCGGTAAAGGCGTCGGGTTTAATAAGACTAAAAATGATGTCTTATCTCGACAATTGGTGGAGCGGATGTTTGTGATGGAGCCAGAAGGACTGAAAAAACTTCAAGTACTGCTATCACAAATTGAAGACAAATACTTTTTAGCGAGTGAAGAAATTATCCAACATGCTGAAACGGTATTGGGTGAAAAGTTGAATGAACATATTAATATTGGGTTGAGTGATCACATTGCTTTTGCAGCTGAAAATATTCAAAATAATATTATTGTTCGGAACAAGCTTTTAAGTGAAATTGAGATTTTATATAGTGAAGAATTTGCTATTGCTCAATGGGCTGTAGAATATTTAACACAAACCTTAGAGATTCCATTTAGTTATGATGAAGCGGGGTATATTGTAATTCATATCCATAGTGCTCGCAGCGGGCGTACTGATAATAGTAAAAGTATCCGTGAAGTTACAATCGTTTCTGAAATTATTCATTTAATCGAGCAGGAATTGGCTATTGATATTCATGATGATAAAAATAGTCTCAGTTATTCACGTTTGGTGAATCATTTACGTTTGTTTATTCATCGCTTCCAACAAAATCAATATGCTGTTTTAGATGAAGAAATTTTGGAAGTCGTAAAGAAAAAGTATGCTGAAAGCTATGAAATCTCAAAAAAAGTACAAGTCTTATTAATGAGAAATTTTCATTATCAAGTACCAAATGAAGAACTTGGTTATTTATCGATTCACATTGAACGATTAAGAATGACCAAATAATAAAAATTAAATAGTTTATGTGAGGAGTTACGTATAATGAAAGCGTATATGCAAAGAATGGGACGTTCGTTAATGTTACCAGTTGCTGTATTACCGGCGGCTTCTTTATTAGTCGGTATTGCTAACTGGATCGTGGGAACAATCGGCGCTAGTCCAGCCACAACTTTTCTAATGAATGGTGGTTTGGCTATCTTAAACAACTTAGCATTATTATTTGCGGTTGGTTTAGCGTTAGGAATGTCAAAAGATAAAGATGGATCGGCAGCATTAGCTGGTTTAGTCGCTTATTTAGTACCAAAAACTGTTTTAGCGCCTGCTTCTATCCAAGCCATTAAAGGCTTCAAGGATATTGCTGAAGTAAACCCAGCCTTCAACAGCATGGACAACAATGTCTTTGTCGGGATTGTCGCTGGTTTAGTTGCCGCGGCAATGTATAATCGTTTCTCTGGTGTGAAATTGCCAATGGCTTTATCATTCTTTAGTGGAAAACGTTTAGTTCCTATTATGTCAGCTATTTCGATGTTAGCAATCTCAGCTGTCTTATTCTTCTTCTGGCCAGTTGTTTATAACGGATTAGTTGCTTTTGGTAAAGGAATCTCTAGCTTAGGTTTCGTAGGAGCTGGCTTGTATGGTTTCTTTAACCGACTATTAATTCCAACAGGCTTACACCATGCTTTGAATTCTGTTTTCTGGTTTGATGTTGCTGGTATCAATGATATTGGGAACTTTTTAGCTGGTCAACAAGCGTTAGATACTGGTAAAGCAATTGTAGGACAAACGGGTATGTATCAAGCTGGTTTCTTCCCAGTAATGATGTTTGGTTTACCAGCAGGCGCTTTTGCTATTTATCAATGTGCACGTCCTGAGAAGAAAAAAGTTACAGCTTCATTAATGTTAGCTGCTGGTTTTGCGGCTTTCTTTACAGGCGTAACTGAACCTTTAGAATTCTCATTTATGTTCGTTGCTTGGCCTTTATATGTTTTACATGCAGTCTTTACAGGTATTTCTTTAGCATTCGCTGCGTTTATGCATTGGACAGCTGGCTTTGCCTTCAGTGCAGGTTTTGTAGACTTCTTCTTAAGTTTAAAAAACCCAGTCGCGAATCATCCAATGATGTTGGTGGTTCAAGGACTTGTCTTTGCAGCAATTTACTACTTCGGTTTCCGTTTTGCAATCACTAAGTTTAACTTAATGACACCAGGACGTGAAGAAGGCGATGGCGAAGAAACGCCAGATGTTGCAGAAGGCGACAACAAATTTGCTTCTCTAGCTCGTCGTATTTATGATGGTTTAGGCGCTGATGCTAATGTAACTTCTATTGATAACTGTACAACTCGTTTACGCTTAACAGTGAAAGATACAGGCAAAGTGGATCAAGCAAAAATTAAAGCAACTGGGGTTCCAGGTGTGAAAGTCATTGATGACACCAATATCCAAGTGATCGTTGGTACGGAAGTACAATTTGTTGCTGACGAAATGCAACGATTATATAACCACCAAGCGCCAGCAACACCAGTCAAAGAAACACCTGTTTCTCAACCAGTTGTTGAAGAAAAAGCACCAGTTTCAACGAAAGAAACTGAATTATATTCTGTAGCGAATGGGAAAGTTATTCCTATTTCTGAAGTACCAGATGATGTTTTCTCAGCAAAAATGATGGGTGACGGTTTTGCTGTCGTACCAACAGACGGCGAAGTTTCAACACCCGTTGCTGGTAAAATTACTAGCATTTTCCCAACAAAACATGCGTTAGGTATCCAAACAGATTCAGGCATTGAAGTATTATTACACATGGGTCTAGATACTGTTGAGTTACAAGGTGGACCATTTACATTACATGTTGAAGAAGGCCAAGTTGTAAAACAAGGCGATAAAATTGCAACCATTGATTTAGCCGCATTAGAACAAGCTGGCAAAAAATCAGATTTAATTGTTGTTTTCACAAATCAAGATATCGTTGCTCAATACGATTTACAAAAAGCAGGTCAAACGACTTCAATAAATGATGTAATCGGGAATGTTACCGTAAAATAAAAGTAAAAAAGGGCTAGCCGCAAGGCAGCCCTTTTTTTGTATTCTTTGAAAGTATTAGTGTCTGTAGAGCCAGTAATAAAAATCGCTTGCTCTACAGGTTTTTATTTATAAATAGCCTTAGAAAGTTTCGCATAATTGAACACTTTAACTACTCACAAAAATGGCCAATGTAACGGACAAAAAACAAGGAAGCGTTTTCTTTTATATGGATTATAATAAATATATCAAGGAGGGGTTGCTATGAGTTCGAAAAAAGAACGTGGACAAAAATTGTTGTTACTTCTCTCAAAAAAACAAGATTATATGACTGCAGAAGAATTGGCAAACTGCCTAAGTACTTCTCCTAAGACAGTTTATCGTTTGATAAAAACAATTAACGATGAATTTTCAGAAGGTTCACTCATATTATCTGAGAAAGGACGAGGATATAAGCTAGACTATGAACGATTTATGGAACAGAATCGACATTTAGCCGAAAAAGAAAGTGATTTTTCGCCAAGGGAAAGACGCAATCGAATTCTGGAGGAATTGTTGTTAGCTTCTCCACAAGCTAAAAATGTTTATGAATTATTTGCAAGATATTATGTTGGCGATTCTGTGATATTTAGCGATGAACAACAATTATCCGAAGATTTAAAGAAATATGATTTAACACTCAAACGGAAAAATCGAACGTTGGCAATTATCGGTGAGGAAAGAGCTATCAGGAAAGCCATTTCCGATAGAATACAACTGTTGAACATTATCGATATTGAGGACCTTCGAAACAACAAAGCATTAAATTTTAATAATTATGATGTCCTTTTTACGTTAGATCAAGTCAGGAACATTGAAAAGAAACTGGATATTACTATTCCACATCCATATAACGTAAACATCTTTTCACATCTTTATATCTTAATTAGTCGTTCACGAAAAGTAGCTATTTCTGAAAAATACCAATTATCTAACGAAGAAGAACAAGAATTAACAAAGGACTTAGTACTCAAAAAGGTCGCGCAAACAACGATTCAACAGATTGAAACTTATTTAAATAAGAGACTGCCTAACGTTGAAATTTATTACTTATATCAATATTTGGTTTCTTCTAGGATGCAAGGTTCATTTAGTAAAGTAACTAATTTTTCTTTCAAAGTAATGCAAATTACTCAATTTTATTTAGAGGAAATGAGTGCACAACTAAAAATTTTAACTGATAATGATCAGCTACTTCTTGAATTGGCTAGTCATATAAAACCAATGATAAATCGTCTTGAAAACGGCATACATGTTAAGAATAGTTTATTGGATCAAATAAAAATGACGTATGAAACAATTTTCAGAAAAATTGTGCAAGTTTCTAAGCAAGTAAGTAAAAACTATCAACTACCGGCTATAAACGAAGACGAGAATGGGTTTATTACATTGTATTTTGCGCGAATGATTGAAACCAATCAGTTACCTATTCGTACTTTGATTATGTGTACCACTGGAATTGGCACTTCAGAACTATTGAGAGTAAAAGTTGAAAAGAAATTCCCTGAATTACAAATTGTTGAAATTATTGCCACACGAAATATAAGGAAATCATTAAAAGATTATTCTGATATTGAATTGATTCTTACAACGATTCATTTACAGGAAAAGGTCCCCATTAAATCATTGTTGGTAAGTGCCATGTTTACAATGGATGATCAGTATCGATTACAAAGAAAAGTTGAGGAAATCTATCATGAACGTTAATCCTTTATACCAAGTTTTCCTAAACCAAGAACTTCTTTCAAAACAGCAAGTATATCAATTCATTGCAGAAACAGCAGCACCTTTGTTAACGCCCGAAGAAAAAAAGCAGATGGAGGAATCTTTGGTAAATCGTGAGAAGATGGGAAGTAATCAGATTGCAGAGCAAGTTGTCTTGCCACATTTAGAGAATGCACTCTTGAAAAAAAGTGAAATATATCTGATTGGCTTAAAAACAGAAATCCAAGCATGGACGGCAGACATTAAGCAAGTGAAATTAATTATTGTCATCTTACTAAAAGAAAATGAACGGTTAAAAGTAAAAAAAGAAATCAGTCGATTTACTAGAAAATTAGCAAATGAAGACTTCTTAGAAAAGTTGTTGCGTTTAAAAACAGAAACAGATTTTTATAAAATTATAGAAAAATTTGAGGAGGAAAAATAATGAAGATAGTCGGCGTAGCAGCCTGCACAGTAGGAATTGCTCACACATATATCGCACAAGAAAAATTGGAGAACGCTGCAAAAAAAGCAGGAGTTGAGATTCATGTAGAAACACAAGGGACCATTGGGATTGAAAACAAACTAACGGATGAACAAATTAAGGAAGCGGACATTGTTATATTAGCCATTGATGTAAAAATTTCTGGAAGAGAGCGTTTTGATGGGAAACGAATCATTCAAGTACCTACAGAAGTTGCTGTAAAATCACCCACTAAACTAATTGAAAAAGCAGAAGAAGTTATGACACAAGAAAAGTAACCTTCTAGGAGGAATTGTAATGGAAGTAAAGGATATCATTGACTTAAAAACCGTTAAAACGAATATGAATGTAAATACAAAAGAGGAAGCGTTAAAAGAATTAGCCAATCTTTTGCTTGAAAATGGCAATATTTCAGATGAAAAAGGCTTTATAAAAGATATCTATGTTAGAGAGGCGGAAGGCCAAACAGGCATCGGAAACTATCTAGCCATTCCACATGGCAAAAGTGCGTATGTAAAAAAAATAGGCGTGGCCATTGGTATTAATGGTACAGAAATTCCTTGGGAATCTTTAGATGATAATGGCGTAAAAGGAATCATTCTTTTTGCTGTGGGTAATGATCATAAAGAAACAACTAGCCATCTTAAACTATTATCATTGTTTGCCAGAAAACTCGGAAATGATGAAGTAGTGAGAGAATTCCTTCAATCAAAATCGCCAGAGGATGTAGTAAAGGCATTCTCTTAATGAAATTACTAAGACAGCATATTGTGGATATTTTCTACAGAAGAATCCACAACAGTAATTTTTTTAAATAGAAAATAAAATGAAAAGAACAATGTTTAGGAGGATAAAAATGAAAAAACTAAAAGAGTTAAATCTTAAAGGTCATTTATTAACAGCAATCTCATATTTAATTCCAATTGTCTGTGGTGCTGGCTTTTTAATTGCAATTGGTATGGGGTTTGGCGGCTCAAGTCAAGGAACCTTGGTACCAGGTGAATTTTCGCTTTGGGATGCTTTAGCTACTATGGGTGGCGCTGGCTTAGGCTTACTTCCGGTTGTTATATCTACTGGCATTTCTTTTTCAATCGCCGGTAAACCTGGAATTGCTCCAGGCTTTATTATTGGTTTAACTGCGAATGCAGTTGGTGCCGGCTTTATTGGTGGTATTTTAGGTGGTTACTTGGCAGGATATCTTGTATTAGCTATTTTAAAATATGTGAAATTACCAAACTGGGCGAGAGGGTTAATGCCAACATTAATTATTCCATTTTTAACCTCAATTACTGGTGGATTAATCATGGTATATATTATCGGGACCCCAATAACGGCATTTACTTCATTATTAACGAACTTTTTAGATAGCTTAGGTAACTCGTCATTATTAATTTTTGGTGGTGTAATTGGTTTATTAAGTGGTATAGACTATGGCGGACCCATTAACAAAACTGTTTTTGCCTTTGTTTTGACAATGCAAGCGGAAGGACTTAATGGACCAATTACAGCATTGCAATTAGTAAATACAGCAACGCCAATAGGCTTTGGATTAGCTTTCTTCTTTGCTAAATTATTTAGAAAAAATATTTATACAAAACTAGAAGTTGAAACGTTAAAGTCTGCCGTACCAATGGGCGTGATTAACATTGTTGAAGGTGTTATTCCTTTAGTTATGAATGATATTGTCCGAGGAGTCATTGCTACAGCGATTGGTGGCTTCGTGGGTGGCGCAACAACAATGATCTTAGGGGCAGATGCGACAGTTCCATTTGGCGGTGTTTTAATGATTCCAACAATGAGTAAACCGCTGGCTGGCATTATTGCAATTGTTGTAAACGCTGTGGTTACCGGTTTAGTTTTAGCTATTATTAAGAAAGATGTAACTGAGAAAGATATGGAAGCGTTAGTAGAAAAAGAAGAAGAGGAGATAAACTTGGAAGATATTCAGATTTTCTAAACAAAATGAAAAAGCGCAACAAAATTAATGCAATTTATATTGCCTGTCAGAGATGTGTCAACGTCTGAATATAACGAGTTAGAAAAATTTTCAAAAACATCAACCAAATAATCAGATAGAAAGAGTTGAAAATTAGAATGAACAAAGTTGAATTTTCTCCGTCACTAATGACGATGGATTTGGACAAGTTTAAACAACAAATCACCTTTTTGAATGATCATGTTGCTTCGTATCACATAGACATTATGGATGGTCACTATGTGCCAAACATTACATTATCTCCGTGGTTTATTGAGGAGTTAAGAAAAATTTCGAAGCTCCCAGTATCTGCCCATTTAATGGTTACGAATCCAAGCTTTTGGGTACAACAACTAGTAGATATCAAATGTGAATGGATTTGTATGCATGCAGAGGTTTTAGATGGTCTAGCATTTCGCTTAATTGACCAAATTCACAATGCTAATCTTAAAGCAGGGATCGTCCTTAATCCCGAAACGCCTATTGAATCAATCTTTCCATATATTGAATTGTTGGATAAAATCACAATCATGACCGTTGATCCAGGCTTTGCTGGCCAGCGATTTATTGAAGGAACACTTGATAAAATTGTTGCTCTTCGTAATTTACGTGAAGAAAAAGGGTATCGTTATGTAATTGAAATGGACGGCTCATCGAATAGAAATTCATTTAAGCGAATTGATGCTGCAGGACCTGATATTTATATTGTTGGTAGAAGCGGATTGTTTGGATTGAATGAAGATATTGAAAAAGCTTGGAGAATGATGAGTAGAGACTATGAAGAAATGACTGGGAAAAAAATTCCATAAAACATTTGACTGTTTGTTAAAAGAATAGATAAGTTGTATAAAGTCAAGCCTAGAAAAGAATTTTGTTCATTCTTATCTGGGCTTTTTTGATGCAATAAATAAGCGCCAATAGAACAAAATTACTTGTTATTCTATTCTAGGTGAAAACGTTCAATCTTGCGAAGTTACGGTTTGTTCACAAAAAAGTTACTTTTATTAAATAAAACTAAAGAAGTAACAAAAACTTCGCTTTTTTCAGTTATTTCAAGTAACATAGAACGTATCTTAAAAGAAAAAGTTTGGATGATTCGATGCGTAGAGTAAGAAAAATAATTTATAAAATCATGCTACTTTTGTTTGTTGGTTTAGTTGCTGGTCTTGGCTATCTTGGCTATAAAATACATCAAAATGTTGAAACGGTAATGACCTTTGAAAAACAAGTAGAAGCAGAAGTCAAAAAAAATAAAATACCTGAATACAAAACATTAGCTTTAGCGATTATCTATACAGAATCTAAAGGGAAATCTGGCGATATTATGCAGAGCAGTGAAAGTGTTTATGGACAACAAGAAGTGATTGAAACACCAGAGGAAAGCATCGCACATGGCGTCAAATTTCTCGCGGAAGCGTTAGCGAAAGCAAAAGAAGCTGGCTGTGATGAATGGACAGGCGTACAAGCATATAATTATGGACTGGATTATATTCAGTTTGTTAAAGAACGCGGCGGGAAACACACGACAGAGTTAGCAGAAGAATATTCAAGAGAAGTCCTTTCGCCGTTGCTAGGGAATGACCAAAATACGAAATATCGTTATTATCGTTGGCAAGCGTTAGTTTACAATGGTGGTTACCTTTATCAAAATGGTGGCAATATGTTCTATGCGGAAATTGTCAAAATGAATCGTTGGTTTATTGAAAAGTTAAATTAAAACGAGAAAAGTCTAAAGAATTCTTTCAACTTACAGGAATTTTTTAGGCTTTTCTTGCAGTTTCATGAAAATGCAAGTAAACTAGAAGAGATGTAACTGATTAATTGAAAAGGTAGGGAAAGAGCTGGATGTTGAATAAAGTCGACCTGAAAAAAGGGTTAAGTACAGAAGAAGTTGCCAAGCAGAAAGAGTTAGGCCTTCAAAATAATTATGAGGAAAATGTAGCAAAATCTACAAAAGATATTATTTTTGATAACGTCATGACGTTATTCAACTTTTTAAACTTTGCAATCGCTGTTTGTTTACTATTTGTCGGAGCGTATTCCAATCTGGCTTTCTTAGCGATTATTATTGTGAACATGTCAATCGGGATTTTCCAAGAAATTCATGCCCGTAATTTAGTTCAAAAATTATCTATTGTGGCAAAAGAAAATGTTCATGTTGTTCGAAATGGCGTACAACAAGAAATTGATACAAAAGAACTAGTTATGGAAGATATTGTTATTATCTCTGCAGGGGAACAAGTTCCTTCTGATATGGAAGTTATTGACGGTAAAGTCGAAGCGAATGAAGCGTTGTTAACAGGTGAATCAGATTTAATTGAAAAGGAAATCGGCGATACCTTGCTTTCTGGAAGTTTCATTGTTAGCGGACAAGCCTATGCCCGTGTTATCCACGTTGGTGCCGAAAACTATGCTGTGAAAATCACCCAAGAAGCCAAAGTGCATAAACCAATTCAATCAGAGTTAGTCAATTCGATTCGTAAAGTCTCTAAATTTACAAGTTGGGTGATTATTCCTCTAGGGATTATTTTATTTGTTGAAGCTTTTTGGTTAAGAGATGCTGGCATTAAAACATCTGTTGTTGCTTCTGCAGCTGCTTTGTTAGGGATGTTACCAAAAGGATTAGTACTATTAATTAGTATTGCGCTGACAACAGGTGTCATTAAGTTAGCCAAAAAACGTATTCTAGTACAAGATATGTACTCAATTGAAACATTGGCCCATGTGGACACTTTGTGTTTAGATAAAACTGGAACGATTACAGAAGGTAAAATGAAAGTGCAAAAGGCGATTATCTTGCATGACAAATATGAAGAACTTTTCCCGCAGATTATCGGAAGCTACCTATCTGAAAGTACGGATAATAATATTACAATGCAAGCAATTCGTGATCATTATGAAGTATCCAATCGATTTGGCGCAAAAGAAGTCTTGGCTTTTTCTTCTGAACGAAAATGGGGAGCTATTGAATTTCCAGAAATTGGGACAGTTTATTTAGGGGCTCCTGAGCGTTTGGTAGACGATAGTCGGTTGCCAGAAGCTGTCTTTACAGCACAAGAGAATGGGTATCGCGTCTTGATGTTAGCCATTGCGGAACAACAACCGTTAAACGAAACCAAAATGCCTTATTTAGAGCCATTAGCAATTCTAGAAATTGATGATCCAATTCGCCAAAATGCCAAAGAAACACTGGCTTATCTAAAAGAAGAAGGAATCGACTTAAAAGTAATTTCTGGTGATAATCCGGTGACTGTTTCAAATATTGCTCGTCGTGCTGGGCTACCCAGTTATGAGTCTTATATTGATTTGTCGACCAAAACGACAGAAGCAGAAGTGCGTGAAGCGGTTCAGCAATACACGGTGTTCGGACGTGTATCGCCTCAGCAAAAACGAACCATTGTACGTGAGTTGAAAGACACAGAGCATGTGGTGGCGATGACCGGCGATGGCGTCAATGATGTTTTAGCGTTACGAGAAGCGGATTGTAGTATCGCCATGGCAGAAGGAGATGGCGCTACTCGGCAAATTTCTAATCTAGTTTTGCTAGATTCTGATTTTACAACGTTACCAGATGTCTTGTTTGAAGGACGACGTGTGGTAAATAATGTAACCCGAGTTTCCAGCGTTTTCTTCATTAAAACGATTTATTCGTTTATTCTCTCAATCATTTGTGCCTTAACAGCCATTGCGTTCCCGTTCATTCCGATTCAAGTGACCTTGATTGATTTAGCAATTGAAGGATATCCAGCCTTCTTCTTATCTTTCGAAGGGGACAAGCGAAAAGTTGTCGGGAAGTTTTTACCAACGGCTTTGAAAAATGCGTCTGTTAATGCGCTTTTAGTTGTAGCGAATATCATTGCTGTTTATCTAATTGGACAAAATCAAGGATTTTCTTCTTTAGACACCACGACGTTAATGTATTATTTATTAGTTGGAATTAGCTGTATGGCTGTTGTTCGAGCATGTCTGCCTTTAAATCCATTACGCATTTTCTTGGTTTTCAGTACCATTATTGGTATTTATGTAGCAGCTATGTTATTCCACAACATTTTAGAAATTGGTTTCTTAACTTCGCAAACAATGGGTCTCTTCTTTATTATGATGGCCATTAATATTGTGGTGCGTGTAGCAATTGGTTTCGTACAAATGAAACGTGCTGGAAAAACAATTAAAGATTTATAAAAAACAGAGGTTGAGCTAAAAGTATTCGTCTCCAGAAATGCAGTTCTTCTTTAAATCTTGAAGGAAGTCGGAGCAAGCTTGATGTTTAACTGATTATTTTAAGAGTTAGTGTCTGGGGCAGGAGTCAGGATGACTTTTGTCCTAGATACTTTCTTTTTTTGTTGAGTTGAAACAAGATACTTGAAAAACAGAGATTATGTGATACAATAAATCATGTGTAAATGTGTCCATTGGAATTCGCACTGAAATGACAGTGCGTTTTTTAAACGGTCAATCACATGAGTTAGCACAATGCTATTCTTAGGAGGTGAGGACAATGGCACAACGCATTCCTCAGGAAGTCATTGAGGAAGTTCGTCACCGAACGAATATAGTAGATATTATTGGGCAGTATGTCCAGTTAAAAAAATCCGGTAAAAATTATATGGGTTTATGTCCGTTTCACGAAGAACGTTCCCCTTCATTTTCAGTAGCAGAAGACAAACAAATTTTTCACTGTTTTGGCTGCGGGAAAGGTGGAACTGTTTTTAATTTCTTGCAAGAAATTGAAGGCATTAGTTTTCCAGAATCCGTGAAACGTGTTGCAGATTTGGAACATTTATCTGTGGACTTTGATTGGTCAGAGCCGCGTGAAGTAGCGGATACCCCAGAAAACCAACAAAGACGGAGTTTGTTACAACTGCATAGTAAAGCCGCAGAACTTTACCATCATATTTTAGTGAATACTAAAATTGGCGAACCCGCATTAAACTATTTATTAGAGCGGGGGTTAACACAAGAACTAATTGAGACCTTTCAAATTGGATTTGCGCCGCAAAAACGTGATTTCTTAAGTCAAGTTTTTAAAAATGAACAACTGGATGAAGCGCTTTTTGAGCCTTCGGGGCTGTTTGTCCAAAGAGATAACGGTACGTTTTTGGATCGTTTCTATCAACGAATCATGTTTCCAATTAATGATCCCCAAGGCAATGTCATCGCCTTTTCTGGTCGCTTGTTAAAAACAGCTGATTTTCCAGGGGATGAGATGCCTAAATACTTGAATAGTCCTGAAACAACACTTTTTAATAAGCGAGAAACGCTGTTTAACTTTGATAAAGCCAGAAAAGAAATTCGTAAAGAAAATACAGTCTTGCTTTTTGAAGGATTCATGGATGTTATCGCTGCTTGGCAATCAGGCGTAAAAAGCGGGGTGGCTTCAATGGGGACTAGTTTGACCAATGAACAAATTCGGCGTTTGGAACGGGTCGCTAAGGAAGTAGTTATTTGTTACGATGGCGATAATGCCGGTGTTCAAGCCACAAACCGTGCGATTCAATTATTGCAAGAAAACAGTCATTTTGACTTGAGTATTGTCAGCATCCCTGAAAAGCTGGATCCTGATGAATATGTGCGGAAATATGGCGCAGAAGCTTTTCAAAATTTAGCCAATCATGGCCGAGAAACAGTTTTTAGTTTTAAAATGAACTATCATCGGTTAACTAGAAACATGAATAACGAAAAAGAACAATTGGATTATGTGAACGAATTGTTACGGGAGTTAACCAATGTTCAATCTCCCTTGGAACGTGATCGTTATTTAAACCAAATTGCTCAGGAATTTCAACTTTCTGTTCATAGTTTAGAAGAACAATTCAATCAATTGAAGCAAGCGCAACGTTCAGTCCAACGGCAAGAAAGGCAACAATTTTATCAAGATGAAATGATGCCACCACCAATGGAAGAGCCTGTTTTTGAAGAGAATCACGTCCAGAACAAGTTACCGTTAACACAAGTTCAAAAAGCAGAACGTTCCTTATTATTTCGTTTAATGAATGAACAAGGAGTACGGCAAACCATTCAACAATTGCCAGATTTTTCATTCGCTCATGATGAATACCAAGAATTATATTTCTTGCTAGAAAGTTATGCGACACTGCATCAAAGTTTCGACATTGCCGATTTTATTAATTTCTTGCAAGATAATCAAACCAAACAATTAGCAATTGAAATTGCGTATCAGAATTTATCGGAAGAAAGCTCTGAGCGAGAAGTTGCCGATTTATTACATGTAATTGCCTTATCAAGTATTGCAGAGGCAATTGAGCAGAAAAAGATTCAACAGCAAGAAGCAAAACGAGTGGGCAACCAACAGCTTGAAGCCGAATTAACAATGGAGATTATCCAATTGGCTCGACAGCTTAAAGCTCAACGAACATTTACTTAAGCAATATAATGAATAGAACTAAGCGTTTTGTTCATTTTATTTTGATAAGTCCCAGTGATTTATCAGTTATTTCAAGCGTGAACCGAAAAATGAAGGGGGCCTTCTTTCATGGAAAAAGAAACAAGTAAAAAATATGAAGCTGCAGTGGCAGCATTTATCAAAGAAAACAAGCCTAAAGGAACAGTGGTTTATGATGATCTAGCGAATCAATTAGCCACACCGTATACTTTGGATGCAGAAGCTATGGAAAAATTGATCCAAAAAGTTGAAGATGCTGGTATCAGCGTGGTCGATGAAAATGGAGACCCAAGTGAACATAGCTTGAAAAAAGATGAAAAAGAAGCGGAAAAGGCCCAAGCAGAAGACTTATCTGCGCCAACAGGTGTTAAAATTAATGATCCCGTGCGTATGTACCTAAAAGAAATTGGGCGCGTTCAATTATTAACTGCCGCAGAAGAAGTTGAATTGGCACTTAAAATTGAAGAAGGCGATCAAGAAGCAAAACAACGTTTAGCAGAAGCCAACTTACGTTTGGTTGTTTCAATTGCCAAACGATATGTAGGTCGTGGTATGCAATTCTTGGATTTAATTCAAGAAGGTAATATGGGCTTAATGAAAGCTGTTGAAAAATTTGACTACCGTAAAGGGTTCAAATTCTCTACGTATGCTACTTGGTGGATTCGTCAAGCGATTACGCGGGCAATTGCGGACCAAGCTAGAACAATTCGAATTCCTGTTCACATGGTTGAAACAATCAATAAATTGATTCGGATTCAACGCCAACTATTGCAAGATTTAGGTAGAGAACCAACGCCAGAAGAAATTGGTGCGGAAATGGATTTACCAACAGAAAAAGTTCGTGAAATCCTAAAAATCGCACAAGAGCCAGTCTCTTTAGAAACACCAATTGGTGAAGAAGATGATTCACATTTAGGTGATTTCATTGAAGACCAAGATGCTACCAGTCCTGCTGAACATGCAGCTTACGAATTGTTAAAAGAACAACTAGAAGATGTTCTGGATACTTTAACAGACCGTGAAGAAAATGTTTTACGTTTACGTTTTGGTTTAGATGATGGTCGGACACGTACGCTAGAAGAAGTCGGAAAAGTTTTCGGTGTCACTCGCGAACGTATTCGTCAAATTGAAGCAAAAGCGTTAAGAAAACTAAGACATCCTTCTCGTTCAAAACAATTAAAAGACTTTTTAGAATAAACATACCGTTTAGCGGCTCTTTTCGTGCATGCGAGAAGAGCCGCTTTTGATTTTTAAAAAGTCTCTAAATGTCATTGCTAGTTATTGGAAGAAGGCGCAAGTTGTGGTAAATTAGAAGTAATGGAATATTAGCAGAATGTGAGGCGGAAGAATGACAAAAAAATGTCCGAAGTGCGGGAACGAATTCGATGCAGAATTAACGACCTGCCCAACATGTGGCTATTCACTAACTGACACAACAGTTGATAAAGAAGAAGCGGAAACGACTTCAACAAATATAGATTTTGAAACACAGGAAAATGAACAACACGAAGATCAATTAAATGAGAATATTGAATGGTCTGAGTTAAAAGATATGAGCTTAGGCCATGTGATGGAACTGTTTGGCGAATCACCAGAAGAAGAAAGTAATGATGACAAAAAAGAAGAGTCGACAGAAGATAACTTAATAGTCTCTGATTCAGAGGATGTTTCTGGTCTAGAAACATCGCTTCAAGAAGGGGCTAGTGAGGAGACTCATGATTCGGTGGAGAAGTCGACACCAGCGACAGAAGAGACGCCTACTCATTCAACAGAAGAAAAACTAGCAACGGACGAAGCAGTTAATTTAGAAGAAACAACGGAAGAAACAACTACTGTTGAAGCAGAAACAGCTGAGGTATCTAAGACGGTGAAGTCAGAAGAGGAAGCTTTAACAGAGATTTCAGGAACTGAAGTTATCTCTACTACTTCTGAAGAAGAAATTTTTTCACAACCACCGATAGAAGATCAAGATGTAACACCAAACGAAACTTTGCAAGCTTATATTCAAGCGCATCGAGCAGATACAGAAATGTCTGAAAATCCATCAGAAGAAACAGCAGAGACCCAAGAGTTAGAAAACAGCGGTGAGGCAGTATTAACCCAAGCCGAAACACCAACTGAATCCATTTCAGATTCTGAAGAAGGGTTAACAAGTGCAGCGTCGCTAGAAGCACCGAGCGACGCTGATGCAACCGAGGAAAAAGTTTCAAATTCAGGTGTGATACCACCGATGAATGAAACTGGGAATGCTCAACCAGCGCCTGCTCCGAAGAAACCATCAAAAAAAGTGGCTTTCGTTGCGCTTGCGGTTGTTTTATTAGCTGGAGGTAGTGCTTGGGCGTATCATGATCAAACGCAAAAAGCTGCCGCACAAGAGGCGGCGGCACTAACCAAGAAAACAGATACGCTGAAAGATGAACTAGCAGCCTTTTATACCACGAAGGAGCAAGCTTTTATTAAACCCGATATGGTGACTGTTAGTCCAGAAAAACTCTCAAAACAAGTCGCGGAAATTAAAGATTCAGAAGAGTATTCTCAATTAAATAAACAAATTCAAACATTGAAAGAGAAGCAACAAACCATTCAACAAATCAACCAATTATTTGAGGCGCCGATTGTCAATGGCAATGAGTTGAAACCGGCGATTCTAGCTGCTGATCAACCAATTTCCGTAAAGAAATTAACAGGAAATGATCCATTTAACCAATTGATGAACCAAGCAATCGATCAAGCGAACCAACAATACAACCAATTACAAAAAGCTAAAAAAGCGGTTGAGGTCATTTATAAAGATGGAAAAACTACCAATCAGCTGAATCGAGACACGTATCAAGCTGCTAAGGCAGAAGTAGATAAAGTAACAAGTGATAAGCTGAAAAAAGAACTGGTAAAACAAGTCACGACAGCTGACCAAGCGTTAACCAAGGTTGAAGAAGAACAGAAAAGAATTGCAGAAGAACAAGCTGCCGCAGAGCAAGCAAAACAAGCAGAAGAACAAGCAAAACAAGCTGCTGCCGCGAAAAAAGAGAACGCTAAGAAGGAAGAACCAGCAAAAACAGAAGCGAATGGCTACACGGCGCCGAACAGTGACGGGGTTTACACTAGTCCGCTTTATGCGCCAGATGCTGCTGATATCGCTGATAGTAGCAATCCAGCGTGGACATGGGCACCAGGTGTGAAAGAAAAAGTCTTAGACACAGTGATTGCTCGTGGCTATGTGGTTCCTGGCGGATATTCTTTAGAACCTGCCAAAATTGTGAATGGCGAAGGTTACTACAATCTTTATGCAACAAACAATCAATCAAAATTATTAGAAGGCACTACAGAGAAAAATGTTCACATGTATTTAGTTACAATCAATGCTAAAACAGGTTGGTTCAAAGGGAACGCTTCTCGTAATGCAGGGCAATAAAAGAAAATAGAAACAATCGAACGAAAGCGGAAATCTTTTGTTCGATTGGCTTTCCTTGAGGAGTTAATGATAAATGAGAGAATTACTAGCAACAACATTTACCGGCATTGTGGTCGATGAAAATGAACAATTTTATTTTGTTCAAAAAAATGGTATCACATTCCGTTTAAAAAAAGAAGAAGGTACGCATGCTATAGGGGAGGCTGTAGAAGGCTTTGGTTATTTAAATCAAAAACAAGAGCCAGCACTGACAACTACAATTCCTACTGTGCGCATTGGTAGCTATGGCTTTGGTACTGTCACAGGAACGAGACGTGATTTAGGTGTCTTTGTGGATGTTGGCTTACCAGATAAAGATGTCGTTATTTCGTTGGATGAATTACCAACCATGCGGGAACTTTGGCCTAAAAAAGAAGACCGAGTAATGGTTACTTTAAAAGTGGACAGTAAAGACCGCATTTGGGGCGAATTAGCAGATGAAAAAGTCTTTAAAGCCATGGCAAAACGCGGGAATGCTGAAATGCAAAACCAAAACTTAACCGGGCATGTGTATCGTCTGAAACTTGCAGGAACGTATATTTTAACTGATGATTTATACATTGGATTTATCCATCCTTCTGAACGATTCCAGGAACCACGTTTAGGTGAAAAAGTAGTGGGGCGTGTGATTGGCGTGCGGCCGGACGGCGTATTGAATCTTTCATTAAAACCAAGAAGTCATGAAGTAATCAGCGATGATGCGTTAATGATTCTAACTTTCTTAGAAAGAGCAAACGATCACCAAATTCCTTTCACCGATAAATCAAGCCCTGATGAAATTAAACAAACCTTTGGCATTAGTAAAGCTCAATTTAAACGCGCCTTAGGCCATTTAATGAAACAAAAATTAATTAAACAAGAAGATGGTAAAACAATTCTAATTGGCTCGTTGGAACAATCAAAAGAAAAAAATTAAGGTAGCTAATTGAGAATATCTTGCAAATTACAGTTATTTCTTTTATAATTATTTTAATTTGATTGATAAATTAAGTTTCTTAATTTGTAATCATTCTAAACAAGGAGCTGTAATAATGGATTCGACTGCTGCTTTAAAAAAGACAAAAAAACAATTACATGAATCAGGCTTTAAATTAACACCACAACGGGAAGCAACCGTACTTGTATTATTGGAAAATGAAAAAGATCATTTATCAGCAGAAGAAATTTACTTCTTGGTAAAACAAAAAAGTCCGGAAATTGGTCTAGCAACAGTCTATCGAACGCTAGAAATTTTAACAGACTTAAAAGTCGTTGATAAAGTGAGCTTTAACGATGGTTTAGCTCGCTATGATTTAAGAAAAGAAGGCGCCAAACACTTTCACCACCATTTGTTATGCTTAGAATGTGGCACAATTGAGGAAGTGGAAGAAGACTTGCTTGGTGAAGTAGAGCAAATTGTTGAAAGTCGGTATCATTTTTTAGTCAAAGATCATCGCTTAACTTTTCATGGTATTTGTCAAAGTTGTCAAAGTAAACATTAAAAAAACTGCCTTGCATTAATTTATGCAAGGCAGTTTTTTATTCATTGGAATTATAAATTAGCGAATTTTTCCAATAAGCGAATCATTTGGCAAGTAAAACCATATTCATTGTCATACCAAGCCACAGTTTTCACTAATTGGAAATCGCCAGCTGTCGTTACTTCTGTTTGCGTTGGGTCAAAAATCGAACCTTCTGTCGTGCCGATTATGTCTCCAGAAACAATTTCACGATCATCATAACCGAAAGAAGGGTTATCAATGGTGTGTTTTTTCATTGCTTCATTTACTTGATCAGCTGTTACTTTTGTTTTTAAAATGCTAACTAATTCTGTTAAGGATCCATCCACAACGGGAACACGTTGGGCATGGCCTTGTAATTTTCCATTAAGTTCTGGAATAACTAAGCCAATTGCTTTAGCAGCACCAGTTGAATGGGGAATAGTATTGTCTGCAGCAGAGCGTGCCGCACGAAGATTTCCGCCACGAACAGGGCCATCTAATAGCATTTGTGTTGATGTGTAGGCATGAACAGTTGTCATGGTACCAACTTCAATACCAAATTCATTATTTAAAAAGTAAGCCATCGGTGCTAGACAGTTTGTCGTACATGAGCCGGCAGAAATGATTTTATCGTTGGCATCAAGTGTATCATCATTGACGTTATAAACGATTGTTTTCATTGCGCCTGCAGGAGCAGAGATAACCACACGTTTCACACCTGCATCTAAATGAGCTTGTGCTTTTTCTTCAGAGGTATAAAAACCTGTACATTCAAGGACAATGTCTACTCCGTTTTCTTTAACCCAAGGGATTTTACTTGCATCTGGTTCTGCGTAGACACGGGTTTCTTCGCCGTCCACAACAATGCCATTTTCAGTGGCTGTCACGGTGCCAGGATAGGTGCCATGCGTAGAGTCAAATTGTAATAAGTGAGCCAACATTGTTGGGCTAGTCAAATCATTGATTGCCACAACTTCAATATCATCAGAAACTTCTTTTATTCGGCGAAAGGCTAAACGACCAATTCTTCCAAAACCGTTAATTCCTACTTTGACTGTCATAACAAAAATTCCTCCTTTAGATGTTTGTGTTTCTTTGGACCCTTGCTGAAAAAGTGATTTTCTTCAACTATCTATAGTATGAACCTCTAAAATTTTTTTGTCAAAAGACTGATAGCGAAGCGACAAAAAGAAAGCGAAAGATTCATGAGAAATTTTGCTTTTTCCAACGATAACTAACTAGAATTGCTAGACAAACGGTTGTTTTCCCGATACAATAATAAAGACTTTCGAATCACGCTTTTTGAGGTGATTAAAGATAGTAGAAGTAGAATAGGAGGACAAATTATATGTCCATGTTTTTAGATCAAGTGACGATTGATGTCAAAGCTGGTAAAGGCGGCGACGGAATGGTTGCTTTCCGTAGAGAAAAATATGTACCAGACGGGGGTCCCGCTGGTGGTGATGGCGGTCGCGGTGGCGACGTTGTTTTAGTTGTTGAAGAAGGATTACGCACATTAATGGATTTCCGGTTTAATCGTCATTTTAAGGCGACACCTGGAGAAAATGGTATGAGTAAAGGAATGCACGGTCGTGGTTCAGAAGATTTACTTGTCAAAGTTCCACCAGGTACAACAGTTCGTGATGCAGAAACTGGAGCCTTAATTGGGGATTTAATTGAGAATGGTCAAACCTTAGTAGTAGCAAAAGGCGGACGCGGTGGTCGCGGGAATATTCGCTTTGCTTCCCCAAGAAACCCTGCACCAGAAATTGCCGAAAACGGCGAACCGGGCCAAGAACGTAAAATCGAATTAGAATTAAAAGTCTTAGCAGATGTTGGCTTAGTTGGGTTTCCTTCTGTAGGGAAATCAACGTTACTCTCTGTTATCTCGTCCGCTCGTCCGAAAATTGGTGCCTATCATTTTACGACGTTAGTTCCAAACTTAGGGATGGTGACTACTAGTGACGGTCGAAGCTTCGCTGCAGCAGATTTGCCAGGCTTAATTGAAGGAGCTTCTCAAGGTGTCGGCTTAGGAACACAGTTCTTACGCCACATTGAACGGACGCGTGTTATTTTACATGTCATTGATATGAGTGGCATGGAAGGACGCGATCCTTACGAAGATTATTTGGCAATCAATAAAGAATTGGCTTCACACAATTTACGTTTGATGGAGCGACCTCAAATTATTGTTGCCAATAAAATGGACATGCCTGAAGCAGAAGAGAATTTAGCGAAATTTAAAGAGCAACTTGCGAAGGAACGCACCGATGAGTATGCTGATGAGCTACCTATTTTCCCAATCTCTGGGGTTACTCGTAAAGGTATTGAACCTTTATTAAATGCAACAGCTGACTTGTTGGAAGTAACGCCTGAATTCCCATTATATGAAGATGAAGTGGTAGAGGAAGAAACCGTTCGTTATGGCTTCCAACCAGAAGGTCCAGAATTTACGATTGATCGTGAACCAGATGCTTCATGGGTTTTATCTGGTGAAAAATTAGAAAAATTATTTGAAATGACGAATTTCGATCATGATGAAACAGTAATGCGTTTTGCACGTCAATTACGTGGTATGGGTGTCGATGAGGCATTACGAGCACGTGGCGCGAAAGATGGCGACATTGTTCGGATTGGTAATTTTGAATTTGAATTTGTCGAATAAGCATAAAACCAGTTCACTCAGTGAACTGGTTTTTTATTTTAAAATTAGTATTAAATCAGCGAATAGATTGAAATAATATTTTTAATAGCTTATAATTTTAAATGTAACAAAATAACAAACGAAAGGAGCGAAATTGAAATGGAAAACAATCAAGCAATGGTTCCTAAGTTTTCAGTTAAAAGTGCCGGTTTTCTTTTTAGTATGGGGCTCTTATGTGGTGTCCTGTTGCCGAGTGTTTTATTATGGACTTTCAGTCTGCCGTTTAATATTGGTGCCATGATTTTTTTGCCTGTTGGGATTGCTTTTGCGTTAGCGTATAGTCATTATTTTATTGAAACGAAAACAGGTTTTTGTAAGCGTTTTATTTGGTTGTTTTTAATTTCTCTTATTTTATTAGAGCTTATCTCTTATTTATGGCTGATTAAAGGAGTTATTTTTTAAGAGAAAAACAGAGGAGAGTGTTATTTATGTTAGATAAACTGACTGTTTGGATTGAAAATCATCTAGCTGGACCAATGGCTAAAATTGCCAATCAGCGCCATTTACGTGCGGTGCGGGATGGGATTATTGCGACATTACCTTTAATTATTGTCGGTTCTTTTTTTCTAATTATTGCGTTTCCGCCGTTACCAGAATCTTGGGGCATTACTCAATTTTTAACAAGTAATGCTGCTACAATCTTATTGCCTTACCGAATGACAATGTACATTATGGCGTTATATGCGACTTTTGGCATTGGCGCTAGTTTAGCGAAATCATATAATCTTGATCAAGTCTCTGGAGGGATTTTGGCTACGATTGCTTTTTTATTAACATTAGTACCTGTAGCGATTCCTGAAGAAGCCAGTAAAGCAGCTGGCGTTTCTGGGTTTGTTTTACCAATGGCTAATTTGGGTGGTGCAGGGATGTTTGTCGGGATTGTGACGTCAATTATTGCTGTCGAAATCTATCGAGTGACAGATAAGTCTAAGTTCAAAATTACAATGCCTGATAACGTTCCACCTGCTGTTGCTCGTTCATTTGAATCGTTGACTCCGACGTTAATTGTCATGTTATTGATTGGTTCAATCACTTATTATTTAGGCTTTGATTGGCACACATTTGTAGGGAACTTAGTAGGACCACTAGTTCAAGCAGCGGACTCTTTATTGAGTGTCTTGTTGTTAGTCTTTTTAACCACATTTTTCTGGTTCTTTGGGATTCACGGCGCTTCAATCGTAGGATCGTTGGCGCGTCCTCTATGGCTACAACTATTAGAGGAAAACACGACTGCTAAAGCAGCTGGCGAAGCATTACCTCGGATTGCGGCAGAACCTTTTTACCAATGGTTTATTTGGATTGGTGGTGCTGGAGCCACAATTGGTTTAGCTATATTATTAGCCTTCCGGGCAAAATCAGAATATGGTTCAAAACTAGGAAAAGCTATTTTAGCACCGTCTATTTTTAATATTAATGAGCCAGTTATTTTCGGTGTACCGATTGTCTTAAATCCTATTTTAATGATTCCTTTTATCTTTGCACCAATGGTTTTAGCAACGATTGCTTGGTTTGCCACAAAATTAGGTTTAGTAAGTGAAGTTGTCTTTACCGCTCCTTGGACCTTACCAGGACCAATTGGCGCCTTTATGGCGACAGGCGGCGATTGGCGTGCTGCTGTTTTGAATATTGTTTTAATTCTAGTGGCCATCTTGATTTACTATCCGTTCTTTGTAGCTTATGATAAAAATGAGCTTGCCAAAGAACAAGGCAAACAAATAGAAGAATAAAGAGTGCAGCCGTTTAGTGTCCAGAACAAAAGGTGATGACCTTTTGTTCTGGACACTATTTGTTTATAGGTGATGAAAATTCTCAATTTTTTTGAAATGTATAGAAAATTTTGAGAAAAGAAACGCATAAAAAAGTGTAAAATATTATATATATAATGAAAATGGTTTTCTTTTGTGTGAACATAATAAAGTTATTGTTAACTAAAAGAGAAAAGGGGTATGAAAATGGTTAGAACGAAGGTATATACAAAGGAAAAAATCTTAAACGTAGCTGAAAAAATTTTAGTAGATAAAGGTTTTTCTAATTTAACTGCTAGAAATATTGCAGATGCTATGGGGATTTCTACGCAGCCAATTTATTTAGAATTTGTCAACATGGACGATTTAAAACGAACCTTAATTAAATCGTTATTTCATCGTATGCAATTATTTTATAAAGCAGATGTCGGTGCCTCAGACCCAGTGATTGCATTGGGTCTGAACTTTATATTATTTGCCCAAAAACATCAAAAAATCTATACGGCGTTATTTATGAAAGCACATGGTTATGAAGAAGAATTGCAGCAAATGCTTCAAACTTTTTTTGAAGAGCATTTATTATTGGATAAAAAATATGTACAAATGGACAAAGGAAAATTTGTCGAATTATTTCCTAAAATGGTGGTAATCTATTTAGGTTTAGCCACAGCGGTTACAATGAAAACAATTGACTTAACTAAGAATCAAGAAATTCAATTATTAAGTCAATTATTGATAGAAGAGTAGTGTTTTGTTATTTATTCAAAATAACAAAAATACGACATAAGTCTGAGAAAAAACTGGTCGTTGCGCCCGAGGAAGGATTGTTTAAAACTTGCTATACTTTGGAAGAAGTAACAGAGAATAATTACTCGGGAGGATTTATGTGATGAAATTTATTAAATTTTTAGTGGTGACAGCAATTGTTATTGGTGGTGGTTTATTTGGGGCCAAGTTTTACGCAGAGAAGAACTCTGGCGAATTAGCTGGTGTGTTAGATCAATTAAATCCATTGGTTAAAGAAGGAAATGTGTATGTTAAAACAAAGAAAGCCGATAGCGTTAATGGCTATGGAATTGCTAGTTATACGCAAGTAGCCGCAGATGAGGAAGGCAAAACGCGAGAAATAACTTTCACAGCGGACCATGAATTAAAAACAGATCATTATCTAAAAGTCTCAAATAAAGGGGCCCACATCAATACGTATGAAGAGGTCAATCAAGACTAAGTACCAGAAAAGGCATTACAAGCGATTCAAAAATAACAAAAAGTCAGAACGTATCTTCAGCGTACGTTCTGACTTTTTGTTATTTTTTTGCTTCTTGAAGAATATTGATTTTTTCAATTTTAACATCGGTTTTTGGTTTATCATTGGCACCAACTTCGACTTTGGCAATTTTATCGACAATATCCATTCCTTTGGTAACTTGACCGAAAACAGTATGTTTTTTATCAAGAGAAGGATAGCCGCCTTTTTTGTAAGCATCAATGATTGCTTTTGGATAATCATCATATAAAAGACCATCAGATTGATCATCTGTATTTTGGACAATAAAGAACTGACTGCCGTTAGTATTAGGTCCTGCATTCGCCATTGATAACGCGCCACGAATGTTATATAACTGGTTTGAAAATTCATCTTCAAATGGTTTATTCCAGATGCTGTTTCCGCCAGTTCCATCACCGCTAGGATCGCCACCTTGGATCATAAAGTTATTGATGACGCGGTGGAAAGTCAAGCCATCATAATAGCCATCTTTGGCATGTTTCATAAAGTTCTCAACAGTTTTTGGAGCCTGTTTAGGAAATAGTTTGATTTCAATATTTCCCATTGAAGTAACCATTTGGACTAAGTCTTGATCTTCGGCAACTTTGTCATCTAGTTGTGGTAAATCTAGTGAATTTAAGTCGACCGAGTCCTTTGTTTTACTTTCGCTGGATTTAGCGACAGAATCACTCGTTGCGGTCGTGCCTTTATTATTGGTTGTGTTACAGCCTGCTAAAAGCAAGGTGAATGCTGCAACTGAAGCAACAGCAAGCATTTTCTTATGTTTCATCTGTTTTCCTCTTCCTTTCACACTGACAATTAGGTTCTTTTTTATCATAACAAAAGAGAAGATAACAAACCAGTGGAATTTTTATAAGATTTCCTATAGGAAAGGTGTAGACCACTTTTGTTTTTTTTGCTACAATGTAAGCAGATACATTATTATGTTTTACAATTTAGGAGGCAATCACATGGGAAAATTAGGTATTTCAATTTATCCAGAACGTTCAACATTTGAAAAGGACAAAGCATATTTGGATTTGGCTCATAAATACGGCTTTAAGCGTGTCTTTACTAGTTTATTGCAAATCAATGATGATCGGGAAAAGGTATTAGCAGAGTTTAAAAAAGTCGTAGATTACGCCAACCAATTAGGTATGGAAGTGATGGTCGATATTAATCCTGCATTGTTCGAACAATTAGGCATCTCTTATGATGATTTATCATTTTTCCATGATATGGGCGCTTACGGTATTCGTTTAGATCTTGGTTTTACTGGGCAAGAAGAGGCGAATATGACAAGAAACCCTTATGGCATTAAAATTGAAATTAATATGAGTTCAGGGACAAGTTATGTAGATAATATTATGGCCTACTCACCAAACACAGAAAATTTACTAGGCTCACATAATTTCTATCCACATCGCTATACCGGCTTAGGCTATGATCATTTTGTTTATTGTTCAGAAAAATTTAGAAAATATAATTTAAATACGATGGCGTTTGTGAACTCACACGATGCTACATTTGGACCATGGCCGACACAAGATGGATTATGTTCTTTGGAAGACCACCGCGATTTAGAAATTGCAACGCAAGTTAAGCATTTAGTTTTAACAGGATTAATCGATGATATTTCTGTCGGAAATGCTTATGCCTCAGAAGCAGAATTAGCAGCAATGGCAGAAGCCTTTCATGCACCGTATCCTTCGATCAAAGTGGATACAGAACCAGAAATCACAGAAGATGAAAGAATTGCATTGTTCGATAACTTACACAGTTATCGTGGAGATCGTTCTGATTACGTTTTGCGTTCAACGATGACACGTGTTTACTATAAAGATCGTCCTTTCCCAGCTCATACAACGAGAGATATTGTTCGAGGCGATGTCTTGATTGACAACGTTGGCTATGGACAATACAAAGGGGAAACACAAATTGCTTTAAAAGAAATGAAAAATGATGGCCGTGTAAATGTGGTTGGTCGTATTTCTGATGACGAACGTTTCTTATTAGAATTTTTGAAACCATGGTCAAGTTTTAAACTTATTGAAAATAAATAATTTTTAGTTTCCTATAAATAGATAAGTGGAGCATAGCGTAAAAGGTAATATTTTTGTGCTATGCTTTTTTGTCGCAACAAAATTGTCCCATTGTAGTGGTAAAGAAAGATGGCTGAATCTTTGAATGGTAGTTGTCAAAAAAAGGGCGACAACTTATAATGAATCATACAGTTTAAATAAAAGGAGTACGTAGATGAATCGATGGTTAAAAATTTTGATTGCGCTTATTGTAGTAATTGCAATTGGTTTAATTGCGGCAGGCTTATATTTTTATAATTATGCAGTAGTTCCAGGAAAGAAAGACTTTATAAATGAGAATACCCCAGGGTCAAAAGTGGTCCAGACACCTGAAGGCGCGTGGTTTAAAGATGACAAAAATCGACAAGAATGGTCAATTACTTCGGAAGATGGGCTACGTCTAAAGGCCATTTATTTACCAGCCGACAAAAAAAGTAATCGTACCGTTATTATGGCGCATGGTTATATGGGTTCGGCAGAAACGATGTCTGTCTTTGCGAAAATGTATCATGATTGGGGATACAATGTGTTAGCGCCAGATGCGCGTGGTCACGGGAAAAGTCAAGGAGATTATATTGGGTTCGGCTGGCCCGATCGTAAAGATTATGTCCAATGGATTGAGAAAGTTTTAACCGAAAATGGTCAGCAAGAACAAATCACTTTATACGGTGTCAGTATGGGTGCTGCTACAGTCATGATGACGAGCGGGGAAAAATTACCAGATAACGTGAAAGCCATTGTGGAAGATTGTGGCTATTCTACAGTCAATCAGGAATTGCAATATCAATTGAAAGAGCTTTTCAATTTACCAAGTTTCCCATTAGTTAATGTTACTAGCGGGATTACGAAACTTAGAGCTGGCTATTTCTTTGGGGAAGCAAGTGCTGTTAAGCAATTGCAAAAGAATCATTTACCAATGCTCTTTATTCATGGTGAAAATGATACGTTTGTGCCGTTTAGTATGTTAGACGAAGTTTATAATGCAACCCAAGGACCTAAAGAGAAATATGTCGTGCCTGGAGCAGAGCATGCGAAAGCTTATAATAAAAACCCAGAAAAATATAAGGAAACAGTAGCTGCTTTTCTAGATAAATATATAAAATAACAAATTTATTCTTTACTAATAGTAGCAACAACAAAAGACTTGTTCTTAAGTTAACGACTTAGTGAACAAGTCTTTTGTTGTCAGTTGATTTTTTTTAATAAGTTGGAATTTACCCATGCAATCTAGGGCATAATCTGATAGGATAGTACTAGAAATGAGGGAAGGATAATGGAAGAACAATTAGTCGATTATTTACACTATTTACAAATAGAGCGGGGCTTATCAAATAACACACGACGGAGTTACGAACGAGATTTAAAAAAATACGTAGCCTTTTTACAAGAACAAGGCCTGCATTCTTGGGACGAAGTTGACCGTTACATGATTACAGAATTTTTGCAATCCCTTCACGAAGAACAGCAAGCTTCAGCAAGTGTGATTCGGATGATTTCTAGTTTGAGAGGATTTCATCAATTTTTACGTCAAGAACGCTTAAGCGAACATAATCCGATGCAACATATTGACTCCCCCAAGAAAGTTCAAAAATTGCCAAGTACATTATCTGTTGACGAAGTGACTCGATTAATTGAAACGCCTGATACAAGTAAACCACTAGGTATGCGGAATCGTGCTATTTTAGAAGTGATGTATGCAACGGGCCTGCGAGTTAGTGAACTAATTGAAATAAAATTAGGGGATCTGCATTTATCCATTGGTTTATTGCAGACAATCGGAAAAGGGGACAAAGAACGAATTATTCCTTTAGGCGATTATGCGATTCAATGGATTGAGCGCTATATGAACGAAGCCAGACCTCAATTGATTAAAAACCATCCGAATGAAACACACCTGTTCGTTAATCATCATGGCGAACCGTTATCTAGACAGGGCATTTGGAAAAATTTAAAACAGATTGTTCGAGAAGCCCAGATAGAGAAAAATATTACGCCGCATACATTGCGGCATAGCTTTGCGACACATTTGTTGGAAAATGGCGCAGATCTTAGAATCGTGCAAGAATTATTAGGACATGCAGATATCTCCACGACACAAATTTATACACATATTACCAAACAACGAATGGCAGATGTTTATAAGGAACATTTTCCTCGGGCTTAATTTGCGAGAATGCCCACAAACGAATAAATTTATGGTAAACTAGGAAGTCGAGAAAAGAAAGTAGGTGTCGTTTTTGCAAGAAATTAATTTAAAACTAGATGTCTTTGAAGGACCACTGGATCTTCTACTACATTTAATTCAAAAATTAGAAATCGATATCTATGACATTCCCATTACAGCAGTAACTGAACAATACATGTCTTATATTCATGCGATGCAAACCTTAGAGTTAGAAGTCGCTGGAGAATATCTAGTCATGGCTGCCACCTTAATGGCTATTAAAAGTCAGATGTTGCTTCCAAAACAAGAGCTTGAAATCATTGATGATGAAGATTTTTTTGAAGAGGAAGACCCACGGGAAGCTTTAGTAGCTCAGTTATTGGAGTATCGGAAATTTAAATATGCAGCGACTGTTTTACATGAAAAAGAAGAAGAACGTAAACTCTATTATACAAAAGAACCAATGGATATGGATGATTATAAAGAGGAAGATACAACACTACCGCCTAATCAAATTAATACAATTGATTTATTTCTAGCCTTTCATGCCATGTTAGAAAAGAAAAAAAATCGCCAGCCTGTTGAAACAACTGTTGCTAGTGACGATGTTTCCATCGAAGAAAAAATCACCGCTATTTCAGAACGTATGCGTCAAGTACAGAAAGGGAAGGCAGTGTCGTTTGATTCTTTCTTCGATTCTTATTCCAAACAAGAAATTGTGACAACGTTCATGGCTCTTTTAGAATTAATGAAAACAGGCGTGATTTATGCTGAACAAGAAAATAATTATAGTGAAATTTTGTTATTTAATACAGAAACCCAGCAGGAAGATACAACAGAGGTGGAGGAAACACAGTGACATTAGTTAGTCAAATTGAAGCAATTTTATTTGTGGTTGGCGAAGAAGGAATTGGCTTGGAAGAGCTTGCGTACTTATTAGAGAAGTCAACAGCAAAAACCTATGAAGAATTAACGAAATTGAAAGAACATTATGCTTCTGACAATAAATCGGCGTTAAATATTTTAGAAGTCGGCAATCATTTTGTCTTAACAACTAAGAAAAAATATGCCTCATTACTAAAAAAATATGCGCAATCGCCTATGTCGAACGCCTTATCACAAGCGGCGCTAGAAACATTATCCATTATTGCTTATAAGCAACCAATTTCGCGTATTGAAATTGATGAAATTCGTGGCGTACAGACTTCTGGCTCTATCCAAAAGTTAGTTGCCCGTCAGTTGATAGAAGAAAAAGGCCGCGTCGATGGTCCTGGTAGAGCAATTTTGTATGGCACAACGAAGTATTTTATGGATTACTTTGGGTTGAAAAGTTTAGATGAATTACCAGATATCCAACAAATGGAAGATGAATTAGAAGAAGAACTACCAATGGATCTATTTTTTGATCGTTATCAAGAAACGAACCCAATGTCTGAAACAACAGAAGGCGAGGAAGCTTAAACAATGGAAAGATTACAAAAAGCAATTGCTCATGCTGGGGTGACTTCGCGTCGCAAAGCAGAGGAATTAATTGTCAAAGGCCGCGTAAAAGTCAATGGCCAAGTGGTCAAAGAATTAGGAACGCAAGTAAGTAAACAAGATACTGTTGAGGTTGATGGTGTACCAATTTATCAAGAAGAATATGGTTATTATTTATTCTATAAACCAAGAGGGGTTATTTCTGCGGTGTCTGACGATAAAGGCCGTAAAGTAGTAACGGATTATTTTACAGATGTTACTGAGCGAATTTATCCAGTCGGTCGTCTGGATTATGATACTTCTGGGTTGTTACTTTTAACGAATGATGGAAGTTTTTCACAAAAATTAACCCATCCTAAACATGAAGTAGATAAAGTCTACGTAGCAAAAATTAAAGGTGTACCTACTAAACGGGATCTATTGCCATTAGCCAAAGGCATTCGCATTGATGGCAAACGCACAGCACCAGCCAATTTTCAAATTCTTTCAGCGGATATTAAAACAGGTAGCAGTGTCGTGGAATTAACGATTCATGAAGGACGTAATCATCAAGTGAAGAAAATGTTTCAAGCTGTTGGTTTCCCTGTTCAAAAATTAAAACGTGAACGTTACGGTGAGTTGACCTTACAAGGTTTGCGACCAGGGCAATATCGTGATTTAACTAAAAAAGAAATCAGTCAATTATTAAATCAAGCTAAATAAGATAAAATGACTCGATCTCTTCGCGCTTATGGCGAAGGGATTGTTTTTTTTGAGAAATGAAACAATCAATGAAATTTAATAAAAAAGCTTAGTTAGTTGCATTCATTGTTCAAATGGGTTACACTAAGTAAGTAAAAAAATATAATACAAGGTTCGTCTTCAGGGGCAGGGTGTAATTCCCGACCGGTGGTTATAGTCCACGACTCGTTTTTAACGATTGAATTGGTGTAATTCCAATACCGACAGTATAGTCTGGATAAAGAAGATAGGGCTTATTTGAGACGCTTTTTCATCAGATAATCCTACTCTATTTTTCCCTGCAGAAAAATAGAGTTTTTTTGTATGACAAAGAAGCGAATCAAAAAGTTCGTTGAAGATGGGTCCTTAATTGGAAGATTTCAGATGAACAACAAGGTACAAAAAATGGTCAGCATTGCAATGTTGGCCGCAATCGGTACAGTATTACAATTTGTGGCATTTCCGATTATGCCGGCGTTTAGTTTTTTGAAAATCGATTTTAGTGATATTCCGATTCTACTCGGAATGTTCTTGTACGGACCGTTAGCAGGAGTAATTACTGCTTTTGTTCGTTCGTTGCTACACCTGTTCTTAACCGGACTAGCACCGCAAAATATGGTGGGAGATTTCGCTAGCTTTTTAGCAAGTAGTATCTTCACCTTGCCAATTTTTTATTTCTTTGGTAAAAAGAAAAATATCCGTACAAATCGGATAGTGGGCTTAGTAAGTGGGATCTTAGCCTTGACAATTTTCATGAGTATTGCGAATTATTTTGTCATTACACCCATTTACTTACAATTATATGGTGTGACCACACAACAATTTTTAGGAACATCTTTAGCAAGCTATGTGGCGATTGGTATTGTGCCATTCAACCTTATTAAAGGCCTCTTAGTCAGTGGTGTTTTTCTAGTACTACATGCGAAGTTATTGCCATGGCTATCAAAAAAACAACATACTATTCAGAAAAAAACACCGTTAACAAAATAAATGATAAAAAACCTGCTGTTGAACAATGTTTGACAGTGGGTTTTTAAAATTTACGCCTAAAAGAAAAGAGGTTGTCATAATCTGTCATCATTCTGTTAAAAAATACTAAACCATCTGCATTGTAATTTTAACTTTCCCTTGGTATGATAGAAATCATCAAAGAAAGAGGAGTTTTCCTGAGTGAAAAAGTGTAAAAATTGTCGTCACGTGAATCGTGATACGGAGTCCTTTTGTGAAGAATGCGGCGCTCCGCTAATGAATGAATCAATGCATCAAGAGGAAAACCAAGCACAACCATCAATGAATAAAGGGAACGAATCTACTCCTCTCAGATCAAAAAGAAGCTGGATCTGGGTGTTTCTTTTTGTGTTCATCGTTCTTGGAGCGGGTAGCTATTTTCTCGGGACGCATTATTTTTCTAAGGAACAACAAATTTCTCATTTTATTGAAGCGATTGAGAATGGTGATGCCCAAGAATTAAGTAAAAAAATGAGGACGAACGAGTCTGAATTTCAAGTGAATCCGCAAAGCATTAAGCCTTTAATCACTTATTATCAAAAAAATCCAACTGAGCTAAAAAAATTAGAAAAAGCGCTATTAAAGGATAAAAAGCTACATGGTTTAACTATTCGTGAAACAAGTCAAACAGCATTTTTCTTTCACCGTTATCAATTCATTTTAACGCCTGTTTCTGTTCAGTTAACGACGAATCAGCGCGGTGTGACGCTAGCAATGAACGGGCGGGAAGTGGGCACTTCCGACTCAACCACTTATCAAAAGGAATTGGGACCCTTAGCGCCAGGACAATATACCTTTACAGCCACAGTGAAAGATAGCACCGGCGAACCTGTTATCACAGAAGAGTATCGTTTATTAGAAGAGGAAAATTATATTTCTAGTATTCCTTTAGATTTTAAACGAATGAATTTTGTTGTGGAGAGCAATCTGCCAGACGCAGATATTTATATTAATGATCGGAAAGTTGGTACGCTAACGAATGGAAGCAAAACGATTGGCCCTTTGTTCTGGTCCAAAGGGATGACGATTCAACTTAAAAAGACGATTAATGGAGAAGAAATTCAAACATCAAAAGAAACGATTGGTGAAAATGATTTTGTCGAAGCGCTCTCCGATAATCCAACGCTACAATTGAATTTTCCGTTAGCTAGCGACTATGATGCCCGCAAAGCGCTAGAAACCTTTTATCAAGCATTTGCCAAACAAGTGAAAAGTCATACGGATAGTACAGAATTTGCTAAAAAATATCTCGTTGATGGGGAAAATAATCCTCAATTTCCTTCTTTTATTGAAGCACTTGAACGATTACGTGAAAAGAAATCGACCGATGTTTCACCAGATTTTGAAGTGACCATTAATACGCTACAATTGGATGGTAAAGAAAATTACCATGTCAATTATTATTTAGAAGCTAAAAATTCTAAAGCAAAAGAAAATGGTCTTCGTTATGAATGGATCAATGGCCTAAATGATCAAATTCATTTAGTCAAAGAACCGCTAAAAGAAGGACAATTACAGTT
The DNA here is from genome assembly GCF_018919685.1 of Enterococcus sp. S183_ASV_20. Taxonomy (NCBI): domain Bacteria; kingdom Bacillati; phylum Bacillota; class Bacilli; order Lactobacillales; family Enterococcaceae; genus Enterococcus; species Enterococcus sp. S183_ASV_20. The sequence continues at coordinate 58,655 of NZ_JAHLRI010000002.1, read as the reverse complement.
TGTTTCGATAGATGAGCAAACACTTGCTTGGCTCGAAAAAATACTCTAAGCAAAAATGAGTGCTAAATTATTTAGCACTCATTTTTGCTTATTTCTATTGCACGCGTGGGACATTTGCGGTACGCTTTTAACACATTCTCGCGTTCGTTTTCTGGAATAAATTGTTGTCGAGCATGCGGCTCGTCTTTAAAAAGGACAATCCCATGATCATCATAATCAAATATATTGGGCGCATAAACTTGACAAAGTCCACAAGCAATACATTTTTCAGGAACTAAACGTGATTGCATAAACAGTGACACATCCTATCTAAAAGAGGTTTACTATGGAAGCAACTTTTATTTTAGCGTTATTATCTCATGGATACAAGGTACGTGCATCAACTTTGTATCATCTTTTAAAAGGCAAACGGACTAGCTCTGTTTTGATTTATGGTTTTTTATATGATTGTTTACGGTTCATTGGCTGGTGGCCAACGATTTCCGAACAAGCCTATTTTCAATTTCTTGAAAAACTTTCGAAGGCGAAACAAATTCAGTATCACAAAGAGACAAATGAGATTCAACTAACAAAAGAAGGGCAACTATTTTTAAAGGAGCACCATTTTTCGTTGCTGGATTATCCTGCAATTGATCTTTATCGTTTTGGCAGAAGTGATCGAGAAAGTTGGCAACTCATTCAATTTGCCGTGCAAGTGACTTCGTATTTATCATTTGAGGAAAAACAGTATATTCCACTTTTATCAACACCGATTCCGCAACTATATTTGAAACGATGGTTACAACAAGACAAGAAAGAGCAGCGCGTTCAATCAATCAAAGGAGAACTGTTGCGAGGGTTTGAGTTACTACCTGAAGCAGAAAGCGACTATTTGGTTGCGCAACTTTCTGGTTATCAGCAAACTGGCAAAGTTCCTCAGCAATTAACAAGCCATAAGACAGCTCTTGAACAGCGTTTATGGCATACGCAAGCGGTTCATCATTTACTGCAGTTGATAATGTACGGAGGAAACTATCCTGCTTTACAAACGCTTGTATGGCCGTATCTAGAAAAAAATCTAAACCAAAGTATGCAAGAAACCCAACGATTGTTAACGGAAGGCAAGACGCTTCAAGAAATTGCTGAGCAACGAAAAATAAAACCGAGTACCATTCATGACCATCTATTAGAGTTGGCTATTCAAGGGCAGCTGCAGGCGTCTGTTTATCTTGAAAAGGAGGCAATACTCCAAAACTTGGCTCAAACAGAACAAGATCCGCGGTTGTGGGTGTATCGGGATTGGCGAGCGCAAGAAGCGACGCTTTCTTATTTAGATTTTCGGTTATATCAAATCCAACAAATTTGGCAAGAAAAGGAGTGAGTGTTGTTGACATTAGAACAAGAATTATTCACTCGATTTGGTTACGCAGCGTTTAAGCCTGGTCAAAAAGAAGTGATTACAAACTTACTTGACGGTATGAATACATTGGCTGTTTTGCCAACAGGCACTGGCAAATCATTGTGTTATCAATTTGTGGGTCAGAAGTTAGAGGGACTAACGGTAATTGTTTCTCCCTTACTTTCGTTAATGGAAGATCAGGTGCGTCAATTACAAAGACAAGGAATTAAAGGTGCGGTTGCCTTAAACAGTACGTTACAGTATTCAGAAAAGCGTTATATTTTAGCGAAAATGTTCCAATACGATTATCTGTTTTTAAGCCCAGAAATGCTTTTGCAGCAAGAAGTACTTAGTGTGTTACAACGCCAAAAAATTGCATTATTTGTGGTGGATGAAGCCCATTGTGTTTATCAGTGGGGCGTCGATTTTCGCCCTGAATATAGTAAATTAGATCTGGTCCAAAAACAGCTAGACTTTCCTTTGACCTTGGCGTTAACTGCCACAGCGACACCCGTTGTACAGCACGCAATTATAAAACAATTATTTTCTCATGGCAGCTATCAAGAAGTTCTTTCTTCAGTGAATCGAAAAAATATTGGCTTGTTCGTGAAGGAAACGTCAGAAAAAGAAGAAGTGTTACTAGATTACTTATCTAAAACGGCTGGTAAAATCATTATCTATTGCGCCACGCGCAACAAAACAGAACAAATTAGTCAACTTATTCAGGCGAAAACCAGTTTTAAGGTAGCCTATTATCATGGGGGCTTGGAGGCTAGTGAACGTAGTCGCTTGCAAGAACAATTTATTGATAATCAAATCGATATTCTTTGTGCAACGAATGCTTTTGGGATGGGAATCGACAAACCTGATGTTCGTGGAGTGATTCATTTTGATTTGCCTGATAGCTTAGAAAATTACCTGCAGGAAATCGGGCGAGCTGGACGTGATGGTCAAAAAAGTTGGGCGCTATTATTGTATAAAAAAGGGGATGAATTTATTCATCGGTTTTTCTTAGAAGAGACAAGAGCGAATCGAGCGACCTTAAAATCGCTGATTGAAGGAGAAGAACAAGCAGGTTTGTTAGAAAATGCCACCGAGTTACAACAAAAATGGGTCCAAGGCTATTTAGCCAAGGATTATTCTTTTGAAGAGCTAGAGCATCGTTTAGAGGAGAAAGAAAAAGATCGCCAAGCACAATTAAGAGGGATGCTGACGTATATTGAAACCACAACCTGTCGAAGAACGTTGATTCAAACTTATTTTCAAGAACCGATTGTCAAACAATCACCGGAAACTTGTTGTGATAATTGTGCGTTATTCTTTGACATTTACCAAGATTCAATAGTAAAATCGAACAAGACCAGCAATCAAAATGAAGAAGGTTGGCGTTCTAAATTTCTAAAATTATTTAAAGAACGTGATTAATTCATTTTTTTAGTCGGCAGTTGGCAAAAGCTATGATATAATAACAAGCGAGAGAAGTTTAGGAGGAAATTAGCAGTGAGTAAAAAGGACAAAAAGAAAAACCAAGCTCGTGAGCCATGGGAACAATCAATTTATGAACCTGATCAAAATGGTGGTGGTTCTCGTTTAGCAAAACGCCAACAGCAACGAGGAAATTCATTATTTCTAACTGTTTTAGTTATTTTGCTATTATTAATTATTGCCATTCCAATTGGGACTTTCTTATGGATGATGCAAGACAAGAAACCGAACGAAAGTGCTAGCAAAAATAGCCAGCCATCTTCTTCATTAGTCCAATCATCATCAAAAGAGAAGAAAAAAGAAAGTACGTCAAAATCAGTGGAAAGCTCAGAACCAGCAAGCAGCCAACCAGCTGAAAATACAACACCTTCAAGTTCTGATGCTGCTGCACAGCAACAACAGGACCAACAAGCACAACAACAACAGCAACAGCAACAACAAGAGCAGCAACAACAACAAGAAGCTCAAAATCAACAACAGCAACAAGCGCAGAACCAACAACCTGTTTATGATACCGTTCAAAGTGGCGAAGGGGCACGTCAAGTTGCCGAACGTAACGGAATGACATTAGAACAAATTTTAGCGTTAAATCCTGGGATTGATACATCTGTGTTTTATCCAGGACAACCATTACGTATTAAATAATCCAGAAAAAGAGGTTTGGACAGCACTTTCAAGGGCTAAACCGCGACGGATGATTACATGAGAATGCCAATAAGCAGAAATTTCCGAAAGATGTTTTGCGTCTTTCGAGGGATTTCGGCTTATTGCTTTTTCGTTAGAGACTCGTCATCAGTTTAAATCCAAGTTCTTTTCTTCTGATTTTAATATAAAAGAAGAAGCGCATTTTAAAGGATGCATATCAGTTAAGGAGTTTTTTCATGGGGAAAATCAGTATTGCTATTGACGGACCAGCTTCGTCAGGCAAAAGTACAGTTGCAAAAATTTTAGCAAAACAATTGAATTATGTGTATTGTGACACGGGTGCCATGTACCGAGCGATTACGTATCTGGCCTTGCAAAATCAAATCGACATTCAAGCGGAAGAGCCATTAGTAGCGCTTTGTGTCAACCACACTATTTCTTTTCAGCAAGCAGAGAATGGCCAACGTGTTTTTATCGACGGTCATGAAGTGACCGAAGCGATTCGCCAGCCAGATGTAACGAATGCTGTTTCAGCTGTTTCAAAACATGCAAAAGTTAGAGAAGAAATGGTGGCGTTACAACAGAAAATTGGTCAAGCCGGCGGAGTTGTCATGGATGGTCGAGATATTGGTACTGCAGTTTTACCAAAGGCCGAAGTAAAGATATTCTTGGTGGCTAGCGTTGAAGAACGTGCAGAACGTCGTTTTAAAGAAAATCAAGAAAAAGGGATTGAGACGGATTTTGAAACCTTGAAGGCGGAGATTGAACGTCGGGATTATTTAGATTCAACCAGAGAAGTATCACCCCTTGTCCAAGCAAGTGATGCTGTGAAAATCGATACAACAGGGTTGACGATTGAAGAAGTCGTCGCCGCCATACAAAATGTGATTAAACAAAAAGGTTTTGAACTTTTTTAAAGAATTTTAAGAAAAATAGAAGAAATCGCTTTATTTTTTTACAAAAATCTCGTACTATGTAAGTATATATAGCTAAGTTTTGGAATTTTTGTTGGCATAGGAGGATAAGAGGCATGACAGATTTTGAAGACAAACAAGTAGCAAACAACGAAACAATGGAAGATGCAATGAACAGCGTTCAAGAAGTCAGTGTTGGCGATATTGTTAAAGGCGAAGTTTTAGCCATTGAAGACAAACAAGTTGTTGTCGGCATTGAAGGAGCGGGCGTTGAAGGCGTTGTTCCTGCAAAGGAATTATCGACTTTACCAGTTGAAGATGTACACGAACTTGTGAAAGTCGGTGATGTGTTAGATTTAGTTGTTATCACATCAATTGGCAAAGATAAAGAAAACGGCAGTTATTTACTGTCAAAACGCCGTTTAGATGCTAAAAAAGTTTGGGAAGAAATTGAACAAGATTTCCAAGCGGGCAAAGTAATCGAAGCACCTGTTACAAATGTTGTTAAAGGTGGTTTGGTTGTTGATGTCGGTGTTCGCGGATTTGTTCCTGCCTCAATGGTTGAAGATCATTTTGTTGCAGATTTTTCTGAATATAAAGGTCAAACACTAGCATTTAAAATTATTGAAATCGAACCTTCAGAAAACCGCTTAATTCTTTCACATAAAGCAGTTGTTGAAGCTGAAAAAGAATCGAAAAAAGAAGAATTACTTTCTTCTTTACATGACGGAGACGTTGTTGAAGGGAAAGTAGCTCGTTTAACAGATTTCGGCGCATTCATTGATTTAGGTGGCGTGGATGGTTTAGTTCATGTTTCTGAAATTGCTCATCAGCATGTAGGCAAACCAAGTGATGCGTTAACTGTTGGCGAAGACGTTCAAGTAAAAATTCTTTCAATTAATCCAGAAGAAGGACGTATTTCTTTATCTATTAAAGAAACATTGCCTGGACCATGGACAGATATCGAAACAAAAGCAGCCGCTGGGACTGTTTTAGATGGAACAGTAAAACGCCTAACAAGCTTCGGTGCCTTTGTGGAAGTTTTCCCTGGTGTGGAAGGATTAGTGCATATTTCTCAAATTTCTCACAAGCATATTGCAACGCCTCATGAAGTCCTTCATGAAGGGGATCAAGTACAAGTGAAAGTTTTAGAAGTTAATCCAGAGGAACATCGTATTGCTTTAAGTATCAAAGCGTTAGAACCAAAACCTGAGTCTCAAGAAGAACCAAAAGAAGAACAGGAATATGAATTGCCTGAAGAAAATACTGGCTTTACCATGGGCGATATTTTAGGTGACGCTTTATCTGATGCGAAAGAAGAGGAATAACACGTTACTTTCTTGAAATTTATGAGTTTGATATAGCCGTAAACAGATCGGCTATGTCAAACTCATTTTTTCTTAAATTGGTTAGAAAATCAGCAGAAACTAAAACTTTTCTTGCACTTTAAGGTTTGATTAGGTAAACTAGTAAGGATTGAAATTCTCAAGGAGGGAATCAAATGGCAAATCCAACTATTGCGATTGTCGGTAGACCGAATGTCGGTAAATCGACTATTTTTAACCGCATTGCCGGTGAGCGTATCTCGATTGTAGAAGATACTCCTGGCGTAACACGCGACCGTATTTATACAACTGGAGAATGGTTAGGGCGTGAATTTAGTATTATTGATACAGGTGGGATTGATTTAGGTGACGAACCATTTATGGACCAAATCAAACACCAAGCAGAAATTGCGATTGATGAAGCAGATGTGATTATCTTTGTTGCTAGTGGCCGTGAAGGAATTACTGATGCAGATGAGTTAGTAGCAAAAATTTTATATCGTAGTAATAAACCAGTGATCTTAGCTGTTAATAAAGTTGACAATCCTGAAATGCGTAATGATATTTATGAATTTTATGCTTTAGGACTAGGGGATCCTTTCCCAGTTTCTGGTAGTCATGGTTTAGGCATTGGCGATGTGTTAGACGAAGCAGTTAAACATTTTCCTAACACTTCAGAAGAAGAGGACGAAGATACAATTAAATTTAGTTTAATCGGGCGTCCAAATGTCGGTAAATCATCATTGATTAATGCTATTCTTGGTGAAGATCGTGTGATTGTTTCAGATATTGAAGGAACAACGCGAGATGCAATCGATACGTATTTTGAATCTGAAGAAGGTCAAAAGTTCTTAATGATTGATACAGCTGGTATGCGTAAACGTGGGAAAGTATACGAATCAACTGAAAAATATAGCGTCATGCGCGCAATGCGGGCGATTGAACGCTCAGACATTGTTTTAATGGTCTTGAATGCAGAAGAAGGTATTCGTGAGCAAGACAAGCGTGTGGCGGGCTATGCCCATGAAGCGGGTCGCGGTATTATTATCGTGGTCAACAAATGGGATACAGTCAAAAAAGATACAAATACAATGCGTGATTTTGAAGCGGAAATTCGTGATGAATTCCAATATTTAGATTATGCACCCATTATTTTTGTGTCTGCATTAACCAAACAACGTTTAAACAAACTGCCTGAACTAATTGAAACAGTTAGTATGAATCAAAACTTACGGATTCCTTCAGCGTTGTTAAATGACGTTATAATGGATGCTGTAGCAATTAATCCGACACCAACCGATAAAGGAAAACGTTTGAAGATTTTTTATGCAACACAAGTGGCAGTCAAACCACCTACATTTGTTATTTTTGTCAACGAAGAAGAACTAATGCACTTTTCTTATGCCCGGTTTTTAGAAAATCAAATCAGAAAAGCATTTACGTTTGAGGGCACGCCAATTAAAATCATTCCGCGACGCCGAAAATAGTGCATTCTACCATACTTTTTTTAGATATTCAAATAAATTTATCAACTTTGAGAAAAAATGATTATTTTTTGAAAAAACTGGTTAAAATACACTAAAAACCTTGCTATTACAACTTTCTTATGCTATCTTGTTAACAGAATATTGAACCAGATCAATATTTGCTGTCTGTTTTTGGACCACTCAAAAATAGACGGAACTTTAGGTGTGTAAAAACATCGTATCTCTTATAGAGGAGGTGAAATGATCCATGGCAAATAAAGCAGAATTAATCGAAAACGTTGCATCTTCAACTGGTTTAACTAAAAAAGATGCTACTGCAGCAGTAGACGCTGTCTTTTCAACAATTCAAGAAACTCTTGCTAAAGGTGAAAAAGTTCAATTAATCGGTTTTGGTAACTTTGAAGTTCGCGAACGCGCAGCTCGTAAAGGACGTAACCCACAAACTGGACAAGAAATTCAAATCGCTGCAAGCAAAGTACCTGCATTCAAACCAGGTAAAGCATTGAAAGATGCAGTGAAATAAGACAGACAATTAGAACCCTTGGTTTCCAAGGGTTCTTTTTTGAATCATACATAAAAAATGTTATTTTAAGAGGCGGTCGAAACAGCACGCTAAAAGGCTAAATTGTGACGAACCTTGGGTGAGAAAAACGTGCTTCGCTCTGAGAATCACGTGGGAACGGTTCGACACTCGCTCCTTGCTTTTTTGATAAAAAGAGAAAGATTTATGAATGAAGGACAAAAATAAGTTGTTGCCAGTAGCTGTTTTTTAGTGGTTATGCTAGACTTGGGGTGAAGGAAGAGGAAACAGTCTTAAGGTGGTGAATCAATGAAATATAACTATTCTAGAGGGGAAAACAAGGTCGCTATTATTTATGGAGAAACATTTGCTTCGGTCCTAAAAAAACGACCAGTAACGACGGAGTCAATCGTTGTTTTGGCGAATCAGCGTTACTATGATCTTTTTTCTGAGAAGATTAATTATGCCTTTGGGGAACAGTTGGGATTAAACTGGTATATTTGTCGCAATGATGTTCATTGCAATGACTTATCAGAATTAGAAAGTGTGTTACGTTTCTTAGCTGATTGGCCAGAAAATCAGGAGGTTTTATTGATTGGTTTGGGCAATGAAGGGGTACTACAATTAACCGCATTTTTGCACCAAGTAAGTAAGTGTTCCTCCAAATGTTGGCTGATGCCTGTGTCTGTTCAAGCGTTACGCCAAGGACTTTTACCAAGTGTCACAATTCAGCAAGCACAGCATGCAACCATGCATATAGAAAATCATTCAGAAGAAATTTTGTTTGATAGTACCTTGACCAATAAAAAAGGTGCCGCCCCTTTAATTGATTTGCTCGTTTTTATTCGAGCGGGTCTTGTCTGTGATTATGCTTATTTACAAATGCTATACCAAACGTATCCAGATAAAAAACGGTTGAATCAAACGTCATTTAATGGTATTTTAGACGAGTTGTTATCCTTTTATGAACAAGCAGGGGAAAAAGTGGATCAATTTGGCCGAGTTTTTGAAGCGGCCTTTGCTACAACCGAAAATGGCCATTTGTTATCAGGTCCCATGAAACGATTATTGGGATTATTGTTACAAGTTTTATGGAGCCAGCAAGTCAATCACTTTGACTTTCAATTTAAAAATTTTATCGTTTGGTTTATTCGCTTAGGTTTTCCGGTGGCGTTTCCAAAAGAAATTTTAAGTGCTGATTACGCAGAACAAGTCTTGGCTCACACAGAAACACTAGGTCCTCCTATGGTGTTGGAAAAAATCGGTCAACTAGGAGTAGCTTTAAAGCCAACGCCCGATCAACTGTTAACAACGATTGAAAGATACCAAGAAATTTTAAAAGAGATTTGAGGGGAAATTATGTCATATAGTGAAAAAATGGTTCAAGCATTACAAGCTGAAAATTTAGCAGAAGCACAGTTAATGTTTGAAGAAGCATTAAAGAAAGATGATGAAAATACCTTAGCTGATTTAGGGGAAACGTTATTATCTTTAGGTTTTCTAGAAGAAGCCAAACAAATTTTCCAACAATTGTTGGAACAATTTCCCGATGCAGATGGCTTAAACATTCCATTAGCAGAAATCGCCATTGAAAATAATGAAATAGATGACGCATTCATCTATTTAGAAAAAATTCCAGAAACTAGTGATAGTTATGTCCAAAGCCTCTTAGTTACTGCGGATTTGTACCAAGTTTTAGGGATTCCAGAAGTCAGTGAAGCGAAATTAAAAGAAGCAGCCAATCTTATGCCAGAAGAGCCGTTAATTCAATTTGCTTTGGGAGAACTATACTTTACAAATGGTCAATTTGTCGAGGCTATTACTCGTTATCAAAGCATTGTAGAAAGCGGGACAGCGCAAATCTCTGCTATTTCCTTGAATGAACGCTTAGGAAGTAGTTACAGCATGTTAGGTGATTTTGAAGAAGCAGTTCCTTATTTGGAAGCCGCGGTCAAAGAAGAACAAACAGACGATCGTTTATTCCAGTTAGCTTTCACTTATTTACAGTTACATGAGAATCAAAAAGCCATTGCGTTGTTCCAGCAATTAAAAACACTAAACCCACATTATCAATCACTTTATCTATATTTAGCGGAAGCGCTCCAAGAAGAAGAGCAATTAGAGGAAGCAAAAGCGGTGATCGAAGAAGGAATTGCGGAAAACCCCTTCCAAGTAGAGTTATACCAATTTGCCTCTGAAAATGCCTATCGCTTACACGATATTGCTGGTGCTGAAAACTGGTTGTTAAAAGCTTTGGAATTAGGTGAGAAAACAGATGAAAGTCGTTTGACCTTAAGTAATCTCTACATCACGGAAGAGCGTTTTGAGGAAGTAATTACTATCTTAAATGATTTAGAGGAAACGGATCATCCTTATGCTGAATGGAACTTAGCAAAAGCGTACAACGAATTAGAAGACTTTGCCGTCGCTAAAGTTCATTACGAACAAGCAGCGCAAGAATTGTCTCACGAACCAGAATTTCTAAAAGAATACGCATTGTTCTTACGAGAAGAAGGCGAACTTGAAAAAGCAAAACACTTGTTATACCACTATTTGGAACATGAACCTGGTGATGTAGACATGCAATCTGTGCTAGCAGATATGGAAGAAAGATAGGAAACGACGATGTTTGTTAGTTTATCAGAAAAGAAAAAATTTTTAACTTGGTTAGTGAATACCGTGCCTTTTGGAAGAAGAGAAGTACTGTGGATTTTAAATTACTTATTAACGCACGATGCGATTTTAAATAATGTTCATTTTGTTGAGAACGTAGAGAAAACCGATCGGGGGATTCGTGTGGTAGCGGATGGTTTAGGTAAGGAGCCGTTATTGCTTTTTATCCAAGCACAAGAATTTACAGATCCGGAACAAATTTTTCATGAGATTCGAATGAATTGGCGGAAAGCTCTTTATTTAGAATGTGTATTTCCAGAGGCTTGGCAAACGAGCCAGTATTTATCTGTTTTAGAAGACAATCCGTTTGCGCCATGGAATGAACAAGTGGATCAGGAAGTTGCCAGAGCGATTGATCAATATTTTAAGCAAGAAGAACAAACGCAGCGAATGGCATTACTTAAAGCTCAAATTGATGATGCTTTAGAAACAGGCAACAAAGAAGCGTTTTTAGAATTATCCGATGAATTAAATCGTTTGAAACAACAATAAATAAAACCCAGCATTTTCAATAAATGCTGGGTTTTATTTATTGTTTTAATTTAAAGCGCCGTTGTTTGCTGGGTTTTGCATAAGTAAAGCCTTCGCCAATTGCTTCATGTACGTTAATGATGGATACAAAGGCTTTTTCATCTATTTCATTAGCAATCCGTTTGACTTCCATTATTTCTCGAGGACTGACTACCGTGTAGAGAACCCGTTTTTCCACTTGTGAATAAGCACCTTCACCATTTAAATATGTTACCCCACGTTCTAAAGAAGCCATTAAACTTTGACCGATTTCTTCGGAATGATTGGAAACAATTAAAATTCCTTTCGCAGCATAGGCTCCATCGAGTACAGAATCAACAACACGACTGAAAACAAAGGACACAATTAAAGTATACATCATTCGTTTGACATCAATATAGGTCAACGAGAGGAGTAAGACTGCAACATCAAAAAGTAACAACGAGCGGCCCATGCTAATCCCAAAGTATTTTTCGAAAATGCGGGCAATGACGTCGGTCCCACCAGTGGTTCCGCCTACGCGGTAAACAAGGCCACTCCCGAATCCTGCGGCCAAACCAGCTAGGAGAGCAGCAATCAATAAATCATGATCTAAATTAATTTCAACAGGAAATTTTTGCCAAAACCACAAAAATACCGATAACGACACGGTACCAATTAGCGTATAATAGAGGGAGCGTTTGCCTAAAATTTTACCACCAATTAATAAGAGCGGAATATTGATTAATAATGTCGTATATGCTGGGTTAAAATGAAATAAGGCTCTTAAAATCAAAGTAATCCCCGTGACACCACCTTCGGCCAGGTCATTGGCAATATTGAAAGTAACCAAACCAAAGGCATAGATACAGCTTCCTAATACAATAAATAACACATCTTTAAAATAAAATCTTTGTTCTTCCATTTAATCACGTCCTTTTACAGTATAAACTGTATCATTCTCTATATAAAACAACAAGTAGAACCTTTCCAGATAGCCAAGTTTTTGATAAGATGTAGGAGGTAGAGTAAGAAAGGTTGGGGTAAAATGTCAGAATCAGAACAACGTAGTTTGCAATCGATGCAAACAGAAGTTGATGATTATATTCAACAGTTTAAAACAGGCTATTTTTCACCATTAGGACAAATGGCTCGTTTGACGGAAGAGGTCGGAGAATTAGCCCGTGAAGTCAATCATTATTATGGTGAAAAACAGAAAAAAGCAGACGAAAAACCAAAGACAGTATCAGAGGAACTTGGAGATGTCTTTTTTGTATTGATTAGCATGGCAAATTCTTTAGAGATTGATTTAACCGAAGTTTTTGAAGAAAATATGGCCAAATTTAACAAGCGGGATCGCTATCGCTTTGAAAGAAAGGATGGGAAAACACATGATTAAAATAATTGTCGCTGGGTTTAAAGGACGGATGGGCAGTACTGCTACACAAATGGTCTTAGAAACCGCAGACTTTGAATTAGTAGGTGTGTATGATCCTCATGAAGCACAAGAAACTGTTTCTTTCAATGATGAAACAGCAATTCCCGTTTTTCAACGCTTAGAAGAAGTCCTAGCTGTCAAACCAGATGTTTGGATTGATTTTACGGTTCCTGAAGCCGCCTATCCAAATACGCGTTTTGCGTTGGAACATGGTATGGCGCCTGTTGTTGGGACGACAGGCTTTACGGAGGAACAAATCAACGAATTGACAAACCTATCTCGAGAAAAAGCCATCGGCGGCTTGATTGCGCCAAACTTTGCAATTGGGGCAGTTTTAATGATGCAATTTGCCCAAAAAGCGGCGCAGTATTTTCCAGATGTGGAAATCATTGAATTACATCATGATAACAAATTGGATGCACCGAGCGGAACGGCTATAAAAACTGCAGAAATGATTCAAGAAGTTCGGCCAGCAAAAAAACAAGGGAATCCGCAAGAGGTAGAATCAATACCAGGGGCACGCGGGGCTGATTTCGAGGGTCTGCGAATCCATAGTGTCCGCTTACCTGGTTTAGTGGCACACCAACAAGTCCAATTTGGCAGTGTAGGTGAAGGGCTCACTATTCGGCATGATTCTTATGATCGGCGTTCATTCATGACAGGAGTGGCGTTAGCTTGTCGGCAAGTGGTACAGAGAACAGAACTACTTTACGGATTGGAACAGATGCTATGAAATTGACAACTATTCCAAACGAATTTAAAGAAGCCGCTCCCGTTATTCGTGAAATCAATGCACAGGGCTTTGAAGCGTATTTTGTCGGGGGCAGTGTCCGTGATGCTTTATTAAATAAACCAATCCATGATGTCGATATTGCGACAAGTGCCTATCCAGAAGAAATTAAGCAAATTTTTAAACGAACCGTTGATGTGGGCATCGAACATGGCACAGTCCTTGTATTGATGGAAGACCAACAGTATGAAGTAACAACCTTTCGTACCGAGTCAACTTATCAAGACTTTCGTCGACCAGATGAAGTCACCTTTGTTCGCTCCTTGAAAGAAGATTTAAAACGGCGAGATTTTACGATTAATGCCTTGGCGCTTGACAGCACAGGTGAAATCATTGATTTATTTGATGGTATCGAAGATTTAACTAATCAAACCATTCGTGCAGTCGGTAATCCCCATGAGCGGTTTCATGAAGATGCTCTGCGAATGATGCGGGGCTTACGCTTTGCTAGCCAATTAGATTTTAAAATTGAAGAAAAAACCTTAGCCGCTATCGCTGAATTTCATCCTTTATTAGAAAAAATTTCAGTAGAACGCATTACGATTGAATTTGTAAAAATGCTTTTAGGGGTTAATCGACAAGGTGGCTTAGCTCCGTTTATTGAAACAGAATGCTATCAATACTGTCCCGAATTACGAGAACAAGGGGCTGGACTTTTTCGTTTAATGGACTTGCCTGCTCGTCAAATTGAAACAGAAGCAGAAGCGTGGACGTTACTTATCCAATCGTTGAATTTACCAGAAGCAGAAATTCGCTCCTTCTTAAAGGCTTGGAAACTTTCAAATCAATTAATCCAAAACGTTTCACAATTAGTACGCGGTTTGCGTTTTCGCTTGAGTAACGACTGGCAGCCAATGATGCTTTATGAATTAGGCGAAGAATCAGCAGTCCTTGTTGAAAGGCTTTTATATTATTACCAACAAGAGAGTCAAGTACAAGTAACAAAAGAGTTAGTTAAGGCATTACCCATCCATCAAAGACATGAATTGGCCATAACAGGAAAAGACCTTTTAGCCGTCTTAGAAGAAACACCAGGCAAATGGTTAGGGGAACTGATTGCTGAAATCGAGCAACACGTTGTTGAAGGTAGCTTAGAGAATAAACAAGAAGTTCTGCTTTCGTTTGCCAAAAAACAACGTTCAAAAGGAGAGAAAGCATAATGCCAACAGAAATGTTTACAAAAAAATTCTTGGTGAAAGAATCACAAACGGCTAAAATGCTCGGTTCTGGTGACTTAGAAGTTTTAGGAACCCCTGCTTTAGCTGCCATGATTGAACAAACAGCCAAAGAAGCTGTGAAGGACCAATTATCAGTTGGGGAAACAACTGTCGGAACGGTGTTAGAATTGCGCCACTTATATCCATCCGCGGTAGGGGCGACAATCGTTGTTACGATGACCGGCATTGAACAGACTGCACACAAAATACGCTACGAATTTGTTGCTTATGAAGGAGAGCGACAAATTGCCAAAGGTTCTCACCAACGTGCAGTAGTTGAGATTGATTCTTTTTTAAAAAGAATAACAAAATATTAAGAATCTACAGCGAAAGTTTGTGACCGTTTATCAAAAGTATGGTAAACTAATAATGTAAGAAATTATTTTTAAGTAAGGAGATTTGTGCTATGGCTAGAGAAATGACAGGACTTAAATTTTATTTCAGAAATGGTGAAACTTGGACGATTGATCGTCGTTTTATTGGTGATTTATGGATTAAACATATTACAACAAGTTTTGGCCGTATCCATGGTAGTGAATTTGTTGAAATTCATCCATGTGAAGGGTTCAAAATTGAAATTTTCCAAGAAGGAGATCATGTTCAAACCCACGATATTAACTTAGGTGGCTTAGAATTAGGGATGTTCTCTCGTGCTTTAAAATATGAAGATATCGAACGTATGGAAATTCTTTACAAAAATG
The DNA here is from genome assembly GCF_018919685.1 of Enterococcus sp. S183_ASV_20. NCBI lineage: Bacteria > Bacillati > Bacillota > Bacilli > Lactobacillales > Enterococcaceae > Enterococcus > Enterococcus sp. S183_ASV_20. The sequence continues at coordinate 43,593 of NZ_JAHLRI010000002.1, read as the reverse complement.
GCACACCAGATTTAGTTTATTTCCCTTACAAAGATAAAACAGATGAGGGCTTGGATAACATCTATCAATCTACAAAAGTCAGCGAAAAAACTAAAAACTTATACATTGTTATCGACCCAACACAAACAGTTGATGATGTATACGCTGAAGAATTAAAATAATTTTTGCTCCACAGGAATCAGTGAAATGACTGGTTCCTGTGGCTTTTTTCAGTCTTTTGACGAATAAAATAACATTGGTTTTAATGGAATAGTCGAAAAAATAAGCGAATAAGTGTTGACACATGTTTTTTCTAGCGGTATACTGTTAACAATTCTTAATTAAATCAGTTTTGGAGTGATTCTTATGACAACAACGAAGAAAAACCATACACAACTGAATAACTTTTACTTTAGCTATTTTAGATAGGTTTGTATTCATAACATTATGGGTACAGACAACAAACGTTTGTATCTATAATGGCTAGGGAAATTTAAGATGACTTTCAGCCATGTAGATTTAAGAAAATCTATAGTGGCTTTTATATTGCTTTTTTGTAGGGTATTCACTGTAGATTTTTCTTAAAATTTACTGTGAATATCCTTTTTGTTTGGCCAAAAATTAGGATTTCAGAAACTTACTAAAAAAATTTCGTAAAGGAGCACACAGGATGAAAGAAATAACTGGAGCCACTCGTTTAGCTGGGCTATTCGCGAAACCCAGCCAACACAGTATTTCACCGTTGATTCATAATACAGCATTTCAAAATTTAGGAGTTGATGCTCGGTATCTGGCGTTTGACGTTGGACAAGAGACATTGCCACAAGCAATTGAAGCGATTCGAACGTTTCACATGTTAGGGGCCAACTTATCAATGCCCAATAAAGTGGCGGCTGTAAGTTATATGGATGAACTAAGTCCTACCGCTCAACTGGTTGGCGCAATTAATACGATTGTCAACAAAGATGGAAAACTTTACGGAGACAGCACGGATGGTACTGGTTTTATGTGGAGTTTGAAAGAGAAAAAGGTTGACGTTTTTCAGAATAAAATGACCATCTTAGGAACAGGTGGTGCAGCCTTATCAATCATTGCCCAAGCTGCTTTAGATGGCGTGAAAGAAATCGCCGTTTACAACAGGAAAAGCGCGGGCTTTAACGACAGTCAAAAAAAACTGGCAAATTTCACTGAACGAACCAACTGTGTAATCCATTTAAACGATTTAGCGGATACTGAAAAACTAGCAAAAGATGTTGCTGAAAGCGTCTTGTTAGTTAATGCAACGAGTGTGGGTATGCATCCACATGCGCATAGTAGTCCTATAGAAAATTATGCAATGATTCAACCGAAGTTATTTGTGTATGATGCTATTTATAATCCCAGAGAAACACAGTTATTAAAAGAAGCCCGTTTACGTGGTGCAGAAACAAGTAACGGCTTGGACATGCTACTTTATCAAGGAGCTGCTGCTTTTGAACAATGGACAGGACAAAAAATGCCTGTATCAGTCGTAAAACGTAAAATTGAAAATAGATAAAAAGAGCGCCGTTTAAAGGCATGAGGAGAGAATATAATGATCGTAATTATGAAAGAAAATGCAACCGAAAAGCAAATGAAACAAGTCATTGATTTAGTAACAGGTGCAGGCTTAACTACTCAAACAAGTCAAGATAATGGAAAAACAGTGATAGGCTTGATTGGTGATACAGAAAAATTAGTTGAAGCAGAGTTAACAGCATTAGAAGGCGTGGAAAAAAGTGTTCGCATTTCGTTGTCTTACAAACTAACGAGTCGTTTATTTCATCCAGAGAATACAGTGGTTGATGTGAACGGTGTTAAAATCGGTGACGGCAGTATGACCATGATGGCGGGCCCTTGTTCAATCGAAAGCTTAGATCAGATTCGTGAATGTGCGCGAATTGCTAAAGCTGGAGGTGCAACAATTTTACGAGGTGGTGCATTCAAACCTAGAACGTCGCCATACGCTTTCCAAGGACTAGAAGAAGAAGGACTGAAATACATTCGCCAAGCGGCTGATGAATTAGATATGCAAGTCATTACAGAAGTGATGGATGAAGCGAATTTAGAACTTGTCGCAAAATACAGTGACATTTTACAAATCGGTGCGCGCAACATGCAAAATTTCAAGTTATTACAAGCGGTTGGTAAAACTGGAAAACCTATTGGCTTAAAACGCGGGATTGCCGGTACGATTGATGAATGGCTAAACGCAGCTGAATACATTGCTGCGCAAGGGAATTTCAATGTGATCTTCATTGAACGTGGGATTCGTACGTACGAAACCGCTACGCGCAATACACTTGATTTAAGTGCGGTGCCTTTAATTAAAAAATTAAGTCATTTTCCAATTATTGTTGATCCGAGTCATGGTGTTGGTATCTGGGATTTAGTACCGCCAATGGCCCGAGCAGGTGTTGCTTCAGGTGCGGACGGCTTGATTGTAGAAATTCACCCAGATCCAGCGAATGCGTGGTCAGATGGGCCACAATCCTTGAATGAAAAAACTTACCTACGTATGATGAAAGAAGTTCATATCATCGAAAAAGCAATGAAAGAAATTAATGCTTTAGAAGATTAGTAAAGACAGAGGAGTAGAGGACATGAAATTAACCGTAACGTTACCTACACATTCATATGATTTAACCATCGAAACAGGTGCCTTAGATAAAATTGGCACCTGGGTACGTAGCCTGTGGCAGCCACAACGGGTAGCGATTATTACCGATGAAACGGTGAATAAATTATATGGCGCAGCTGTTGAGAAAGAATTGCAAGCTGCTGGTTTTGAAACATCATTGATTGCTGTAGCGGCAGGTGAACAAAGTAAGAGCCTCGAAACAGCTCAACTGCTTTATGATTTTTTAGCGGAACAGCAATTGACTCGAAGTGATGGTCTAATTGCTTTAGGTGGAGGCGTTGTGGGAGATCTAGCTGGATTTGTCGCTTCAACCTATATGCGCGGTATTCACTTTTTGCAAGTACCAACAACCTTACTGGCACAAGTAGATAGTAGCATTGGAGGTAAAACAGCGGTTAATACTAAAAAAGCCAAAAATCTTGTCGGTACTTTTGCGCAACCAGATGGGGTTTTAATTGATCCTAATACACTTAAAACATTAGAACCTAGACGTGTGCGTGAAGGAATTGCAGAAATTGTAAAATCAGCAGCTATCGCTGATGTTGAATTGTGGCACCGTTTATCCTCTTTGGAAAATGAACAAGATTTAGTGGCACATGCAGAAGAAATTATCACGGCCTGTTGCAAGATTAAACGTGATGTCGTCGAAGAAGATGAATTAGATTTGGGCTTACGTTTGATTCTGAATTTTGGGCATACGATTGGCCACGCATTAGAAAATACAGCTGGTTACGGGGTGATTGCTCACGGTGAAGGCGTTTCTTTAGGAATGATTCAAATAACTCAAGTCGCAGAACAACGAGGGCTTTCCCCACTTGGGACTACCCAAGAGTTGGTCACCATGCTAGAAAAGTTCGATTTACCAGTAACGACAGATCGTTGGCCAGAAGAACGTCTCTATCAAGCAATTACACATGATAAAAAAACACGTGGGGGACAGATTAAAATCATTGTCTTAGAAAAAATTGGTCAAGCGAAAATTGTCTCTTTACCAACGGAAGAAATTCGAGCATTTTTAAACAGAGAAGGAGGAATTTAAGATGCGCTTTATTACAGCAGGCGAATCACATGGACCTGAATTAACTGCTATTATTGAAGGCTTACCAGCCGGCTTGCCTTTAAGTAGCGAAGAGATTAACCGAGAATTAGCAAGACGTCAAGGCGGTTACGGTCGTGGGGGACGGATGAAAATTGAAAAAGACCAAGTACGTATTACTTCGGGCATTCGGCATGGTAAAACACTTGGCTCACCAGTAACGTTGATTGTCGAAAACAAAGACTGGAAAAATTGGACCTCCGTGATGTCAGTAGAGCCAGTTCCTGAAAAACAAAAGAAAATCCGCCGCGTCAGTAAACCACGTCCAGGACATGCTGATTTAGTCGGTGGCATGAAATATCAACATGATGATTTACGGAATGTTTTAGAACGGTCTTCGGCACGAGAAACAACGATGCGTGTGGCGATTGGTGCGGTTGCTAAAAAACTCTTAGCTGAACTGGATATCCAAGTCGCTGGGCATGTCGCGGTATTAGGCGGGATTGAAGCTACGATTCCTGAAAATTTAACGATTCGTGAAATTCAAGAACGGTCTGAACAATCTGCCGTTCGCGTATTAGATCCTTCCGTAGAAGAAAAAATGAAAGAACTAATTGACCAAACCAAGAAAAATGGCGATACAATTGGTGGGGTAGTAGAAGTACTTGTGGGTGGCGTTCCAGCTGGCTTAGGTAGCTATGTTCAATGGGATCGTAAACTAGATGCCAAAATTGCGCAAGCTGTTGTAAGCATCAATGCTTTTAAAGGTGCTGAGTTTGGCATTGGATTTGAAATGGCGCAACGCCCTGGTAGTCAAGTGATGGACGAGATTGTTTGGGACGAAAGTACTGGTTATACCAGAACTTCCAACAATTTAGGTGGTTTTGAAGGAGGAATGACCAACGGAATGCCAATCATCGTTCGTGGTGTCATGAAACCTATTCCAACCCTTTATAAACCATTACAAAGCGTGAATATTGATACAAAAGAGCCTTATAAGGCCAGCGTTGAGCGCTCTGATAGCACGGCGGTACCGGCCGCTAGCGTTGTTTGTGAAGCCGTTGTTGCAACGGAAGTAGCGAAGGCTATGCTCGAAAAATTTGATAGTGACTCATTTGAACAAATGAAAGAAGCAGTGAAACGTTATCGTCTATATACTCAAAACTTTTAATGGAAGAAAGTCGCAAGTATATGGAGGGAAAAAATGAAGAAACGTATTTTAATCGTAGGATTAGGGCTAATCGGGAGTTCACTGGCTTTGTGTATCAAAAAAGGACATCCCAGCAGTGAGATTATCGGTTTCGATAATCAAGCGGATACAACTGGATTTGCTAAGAAAACGGGTCTAATTGATGAGATAGCTGAATCTTTAACAAGTGGGGCAAGACGAGCAGAGATTATTTTTCTTTGTTCCCCAGTTAAAGCAACTTTAGTACAACTAGAAGAATTAAACCAATTATCACTAGAAACTGCTCTGATCACAGATGTGGGTAGTACCAAGGTGGAAATTAATCAGTTAGCAACAAAGCTTAACATGAAAAATTTTATTGGTGGTCATCCAATGGCTGGTTCACATAAATCCGGCGTAACAGCCGCTGATGAACGTTTGTTTGAAAATGCCTACTATATTTTTACCGATGACCATGGCGAAAAAAGCAAACAGATTCAGGAGTTACAAACGTTACTAAAAGGAACGCATGCGAAGTTTATTACGATGCCTGCACAGGAACATGATGAAATTACTGGTGCTCTAAGTCACTTGCCACATATTGTTGCCGCAGCTTTAGTGAACGAAAGTCAGCAACTGAATACCACTTACCCTAGAGCACAGCAGCTAGCGGCTGGAGGATTCAGAGATATTACTCGAATTGCTTCCTCTGATGCAACGATGTGGACGGATATTTTATTAAGCAATCGCTTAGTATTATTGGACTTACTAGAAAATTGGCAAAAAGAGATGACTACTGTTTGCCAATGGTTAACAGAAAAAAATGCCCCAGCTATTCGTAATTTTTTTGATAAGGCCAAAGAAACACGTGCTCAGTTGCCCATTCATAAAGAAGGCGCAATCCCAGCTTTCTATGATCTGTTTGTTGATGTACCAGATCAACCAGGAATCATTGCTGAAATTACGCAAATTTTAGGCGAAGCGGACCTTTCTCTTACAAATATTAAAATTTTAGAAACGAGAGAAGAAATCTATGGGATTCTTCAATTGTCTTTTAAAAATCAATCAGACTGCCAAGCTGCAAAACAAATTTTATCTAAAAAAACGAACTATACGTGTTACGAAAAATAAGAGGTGATGAGGGTGCAACTACGTACAAATGTGAAACATTTACAAGGGACTCTGATGGTTCCTAGCGACAAATCGATTTCCCATAGAAGTATTATGTTTGGAGCGATTTCTTCTGGAAAAACGACGATTACAAATTTTCTAAGAGGCGAAGATTGTTTAAGTACCTTAGCGGCGTTTCGTTCTTTGGGTGTGAACATTGAAGATGACGGGACGACAATCACCGTTGAGGGGCAAGGATTTGCAGGTTTAAAAAAGGCGAGGAATACAATTGATGTTGGAAATTCAGGGACAACAATTCGTCTAATGCTGGGCATTTTAGCTGGCTGTCCCTTTGAAACGCGCCTAGCTGGTGATGCGTCTATTGCCAAACGACCAATGAATCGTGTGATGCTTCCTTTAAACCAAATGGGAGCGGAATGTCAAGGGGTTCAGCAAACGGAGTTTCCGCCAATTTCTATTCGCGGGACTCAAAATTTGCAACCGATTGACTACACAATGCCTGTTGCAAGTGCTCAAGTTAAATCGGCTATTTTATTCGCTGCTTTGCAAGCCGAGGGCACTTCTGTAGTGGTTGAGAAAGAAAAGACACGTGATCATACAGAAGAGATGATTCGACAATTTGGTGGGACACTTGAAGTAGACGGTAAAAAAATTATGTTAACTGGACCGCAACAATTAACAGGTCAAAATGTGGTAGTTCCTGGTGATATCTCTTCTGCAGCTTTCTTTTTAGTTGCGGGTTTAGTAGTCCCAGATAGCGAGATACTTCTGAAAAATGTTGGCTTAAATCAAACGCGGACAGGTATTTTAGATGTGATTAAAAACATGGGTGGTTCCGTCACTATGTTAAATGAAGATGAGGCCAATCACTCTGGCGATTTACTTGTAAAAACGAGTCAATTAACAGCTACAGAGATTGGTGGCGCTATTATCCCACGTTTAATTGATGAGTTACCGATTATTGCTTTGTTAGCTACTCAGGCTACTGGCACGACAATCATTCGAGATGCAGAAGAATTGAAAGTCAAAGAAACCAATCGGATTGATGCAGTAGCGAAAGAATTAGCAATTTTAGGCGCCGACATCACGCCTACTGATGATGGCTTAATTATACATGGACCAACTTCTTTACATGGTGGAAGAGTTACCAGTTATGGGGATCATCGTATCGGGATGATGTTACAAATTGCTGCATTACTTGTAAAAGAAGGCACTGTTGAATTAGATAAGGCTGAAGCAGTTTCAGTTTCTTATCCAGCATTTTTTGACGACTTAGAACGTTTAAGTTGTTAACGAAGGAGGATAACGAACCATGGAAAGCATTGTTTTAATTGGTTTCATGGGTGCGGGTAAAACAACTATCGGCCAAAGTTTGGCCAATAAACTAAAGATGCCTCATCTTGATTTAGATACAGCGTTAATTGAAAAAATAGGACGCTCAATTCCTGACTATTTCGAAAAATATGGTGAAGCAGCTTTCCGAGAACAGGAAACCCAACTTTTAAAGGAGCTGTCAAAAAATACAGCCGTCCTTTCAACTGGGGGCGGGATTGTTGTCGGACCAGAAAATCGTAGCTTATTAAAATCTTTTCAGCAAGTGATTTATTTACATGCGACACCAGAAGAGCTGTTAAAAAGAATCAAAGAAGATACTGAAAACCAACGACCCTTAGCTATAGAACGTTCTCCAAAAGAAATCATTACTTTGTTTGAGTCTCGTAAAAATTTTTACGAAGAATGTGCGAAGATGACAATTGATACGACCAATCGCTCACCAGAAGAAATTATCCATGAAATTTTGCAACAATTAAAGGAGTAGAGAAACGATGAAAGTTGGTTATTTAGGTCCGATTGGTTCCTTTACGTACAGTGCAACGTTGGCTGCTTTTCCTGATGCTACATTGATACCGTACGCATCGATTCCAGCTTGCTTGAAAGCAATTGAACAGCAAGAAGTGGCATGTAGCATTATCCCAATAGAAAACACGATTGAAGGAACCGTTAATGCATCGATAGATTATTTGTATCATCAAGCGCAGTTACCTGTCCAAGCAGAGTTGGTTTTACCGATTCAACAACAATTAATGGTGGCAAAAGAGAATCAAGCGATCTGGCAACAAAGTCAGAAAATTTTATCACATCCGCAAGCATTAGCTCAATCGCAGATGTTTCTAGCGAAAAACTTTCCAGAAGCGATTTTAGAAGCAACGCCTTCAACAGCTTACGCCGCCAAATACATTGCAGAACATCCAGAATTACCTTTTGCAGCTATTGCACCAAAACTTTCTGCGGAAATGTATGATTTGACCATTGTTGAAAAAAATATACAAGATTTATCGGTAAATCAAACCCGATTTTGGGTTCTTGGTTCTGAAAATTTAGCGATTTCTTTCCCGCTATCTGAGAAAAAAATAACGCTGGCGATTACGATGCCAAGTAATGTTCCTGGCTCTTTACACAAAGCATTAAGCGTGTTTAGTTGGCGAGGGATTAATCTTAGCAAAATAGAATCGCGGCCGTTGAAAACAAAGCTAGGAGAGTACTTCTTTTTAATGGACTTAGTGAAAGATCAACCAGAAAAATTAATTGAAGCAGCTTTAATAGAACTGGAACTGATTGGCGCAGAAATAAAAATTTTAGGGGATTACCCGATCTATGTTTTGTCCACACTTTAAAGAGTTAAAAATGAAAATGAAGCTTACTTATTAGATAAAGTGAGTTTCATTTTTTATTAAATTACATATTTGTAATAGGAATTTCCTGCGAAATGAGGTATCCTAAGAAAGGTGATAAAACACAGAGGTAAAGGAGTGACACGATGAGTCGTGTAGATCGTTATAAACATATTCATGAAAAATCGAGACCAGCAGAGCATAAAAAGACCTTTAATCCCCGAAAATCAATGGGTGAACATAGAGAAGCAGAACCAGAAGAACTAGCTGAAAGCCTTCAAGAGCCAGTTTACGAAGACAGCTATACTGAGGACAGTCGCAGAAGTGAGAGGCGACATCAAACAGATTCAGGTGGTGGCAACGGTTCTGACCAACCACCCCGCGGAAAAAAAGACAAGAAACCAAAAAAGAAACGTAAAAAATCAAAAACAAAACGCTTTTTCAAATGGCTAGTAATCCTATTGATCCTGTTATTTGCTTATAGTACAGTCATGTTTTTAAAAGGAAAATCTGCAGCAGAACATGATGACTCGTTGCCTCAAGAAAAAGTAGAAACATTTAATGGTGTCAAAAGTAGCAATGGAGCTAAGAATATTTTAATTCTTGGCAGCGATACACGTGGGGAAGATGCTGGACGAGCCGACACAATAATGGTTCTCCAACTAAATGGACCATCAAAAAAACCGAAATTAATTTCATTTATGCGTGATACATTCGTGGACATTCCTGGTGTCGGGCCGAATAAAATTAATGCCGCATACGCTTATGGCGGTGCTGAATTGGTTCGTGAAACGTTAAAACAAAACTTTAATTTAGATACGAAATATTATGCTAAGGTAGATTTCCAATCATTTGAAAAAATTGTTGACTCTATGTTTCCAAAAGGTGTCAAAATCGATGCAGAAAAATCACTGAATTTAGATGGCGTTGATATTGAAAAAGGACAACAGGTCATGGATGGACATGTCTTACTTCAATACGCTCGCTTTAGGATGGATGAAGAAGGCGACTTTGGTCGGGTTCGTCGCCAACAACAAGTTATGTCAGCTGTAATGAGCCAAATGAAAAACCCAATGACTTTATTAAGAACCCCAGAATCACTTGGGAAATTAGTCGGCTATATGTCGACAGATGTGCCTGTTAGTTTCATGTTAACGAACGGACCATCATTGCTGATTAAAGGAAAAGCAGGGGTTGAGTCATTATCGGTTCCGGTACCAGATTCTTGGAATTTTGGTGAATCCTCTTATGCAGGCAGTATTTTAGAAGTAGATGAACAAAAAAATGCTGACGCCATCGAAAAATTCCTGAACGAATAAGGAAAGCATTTTAAAATATCCTTTTTTATGCTATATTAGAAACAACGTGGAAAATTAGTGAAACGAGGTTACAAAATGAAAATTGCTATTGTGACAGATAGTACAGCTTATTTACCCGAGCGCATTAAAGATCATCCGAATCTTTTTGTAATTCCCATCCCAGTCATTTTAGATGGAAAAATATACAACGAAGGCATTGACATTGAAGCAGATGAATATTATGCATTGCTAAATAATAGTAAAGAATTTCCGACGACTTCACAACCTGCTTTAGGAGAAGTGTTAGAGCTTTACAAATCAATCGCTGAACAAGGGTACGACACCATCATCAGCATTCATCTTTCTTCAGGAATCTCTGGTTTTGTTCATACATTGCACGGACTTACCGATGAAATCCCAGGCGTTGCTTTGTATCCATATGACTCAAAAATTACAAGTATGCCAATGGGACACATGGTAGAAGCTGCTTTAGATTTAACAGAAGAAAAAGCCAGCTTAGAAGAAATTTTTGCCAAATTAGATTTAATTCGTGACAATACGTATGCATATCTAATTGTAGAAGATCTGAACAACTTAGTTCGTGGCGGTCGCTTAACGAATGGCGCAGCCTTGATCGCTGGACTATTGAAGATTAAACCTATCTTGACTTTTGAAGATGGAAAGATTGTATTATTTGAAAAAATCCGTTCAACAAAGAAAGCTTTTGCTCGTGCAGAAAAGATTATTGGTGAACGCAACGCAGGGATTGAAGCGCCAGTTAAACTGTATGTGATTCATGCCAATAACCGCATCGTTGCTGAAAAAGAACAAGCAAAATTACAAAAGCTATACCCAAATGCAGAAATTGAAATCGGTCATTTTGGTCCAGTTATTGGGACCCACCTAGGGGAAAAAGCAATTGGCTTAGCGATTTCAGCTCAATAATAAAAGATGAGACAAAAGTAAACTACTTCTGTCTCATCTTTTATTCTATTATTTTGTCGTTTGCTGCTGTTACTCAGCCGAATACTTTTTGTTTATAAGAAAATGTAAAATTACTCCTTTTTATTAGAAAATATCTTGCAAATTAAGCAATTCCTTACAAAGTAATGTATACTAAGGAAGAGGAGGCGGTTAAATGAAAAGAAATATAGCCTTGTTGCAAAGCGAAAAAATGAAAAAAGTTCAAGCTTTAGCAAACTACTACCAAGAATCAATTGACTTACCGCCTGGAAAAAACCGTGAGGCGGTTATCAAAAAGATTAACGAATCAAAAAAAGAAATTAAAGAAATAAATGATATATTAACAGATATTCAAAAGAAAAAGAAATAAAGGAGTCGTTTGTGATTATCGATGGATTTACGTTATTGCTATTTTTATTTGTCGTCGTTATGTATGGTTACTTTTACTTCGTACGTAAAAGTATTGTAATTCCGGCTGCAAAACATCCTACAACAAAATATTTAGTTGCTTTTTTTAGTTTAATGATTCTGGCCAATGCATTTTCGGCAGGAGATAAAATTGAAATGATTCGAAGTGTGTTATATATTTTGATTATCTTCAGTTTTCTTTACGATGCAAGAGGTTTTGCGGAGGACTGTATTATTACGCATCCTTTTGACAATCGGGGCACGGCCTTTAAAGATATCGAAAAGATTGTCCTTGTTCAAAAGCCGAACGGTATTCGTTTAGGGTATTTAAAAAAAGGCAGAAGAGGGGTGGTTTTACGCTTTTCTGCGCCACTAGAAGAAATGGTTCTTTTTCTTTCAACGCGGATGAATGAAGAGGCAGAAATTGATATTATTGTTAATGAAGATTAACCATGTTCAGCTCCTAGAAATCAGCTTTTCCCGCGTTAAGTTTTGTCTGAATTTCTTTTGAAAAAAAGAAAGCAATTTTGCTTGTACTTTTGGTAAAATTTGTTATAATTAGTCAGATTAAATTTTGGAAGGAAGTTGTTTCGGTGAGTGAAGAATTTGAAAAGTGTGTCGCTGACTTGAAAAAGAAATATCAAGCAATCCCTGAAGAAAAACGACAACACTTTGCAGAACGTATGCAAAAGAAAAATTTCTTACGCTACAAAAAGATTGAATTAATTAAAGGAGAACTTCTTCGTTTAGAAGCACGACGCGCTCAATTGGAACTTTGCGAACGCAGTTCTGAGTTAGAAGAAGTCGAAAAGAAAATTATTCTTAAAAAGAAAAAATTACTTAAATGTTTTGATCGGTAAGTCAATAAAAATTTAATATAGAAGGGAATGATAGGATGGAATTTACCTTTCTAATCATTGTTTTTGCACTGTCTATTACCTTCTCAAACATATTCAACCGGATTGTTCCCGTCATTCCGCTGCCAATTGTGCAAATTATTGTAGGCGTTCTAATTGGTTTAACTAAAATGGGGCAGGAAATTGAATTTGAGCCTGAAGTGTTTTTAGTAATGATTATTGCACCGCTTTTATTTAGAGAAGGGGAGCTAATCAATCTGAAAGCAATGATGAAAAATTTCGGGATGATTCTTTTCTTGGCCTTTTTTGGTGTGTTAATTACCTTAGTTGGAGTCGGCTGGACCCTGCATATGATTTTGCCTACTTTACCATTAGCTGCTTGCTTCGCTTTTGGGGCGGCTTTAGGGCCAACGGATGCGGTGGCGGTAGGTTCGTTATCAGGACGAATTGACATTCCTGAACGTTCGATGAACATTTTATCTGGTGAAGGGCTCATTAACGATGCATCAGGCGTTACAGCCTTTCAATTTGCATTAGCGGCTTTATTAACGGGTTCATTTTCGCCGGTGGAAGCGGCAGGGACCTTGGTTATTTCCAGCATTGGTGGAGCGGTAGTCGGAATCGTGTTAGTTCTATTAAAACAGCAAATTGTTCATTTACTTGAAACTGCAGTGGCAAAAGATGTTACAGGCTACTTGTTGATTGAATTACTCTTGCCATTTATTGCTTATTTAATTTCAGAGTTGATTGGCGTTTCTGGAATTATTGCCGCTGTGATTGCTGGAATTATGCAAGCGTCTAGTTTGAAAAAAGTTTCGCTTTTTGAAGCAGAACTGTCAAATGTTGGCGAAAGTATTTGGAGTATGATTGAGTTCACTTTAAATGCCTTAGTTTTCTTATTCTTAGGAATTGAACTTTCTCAAGTGTTTTCGCCAATTTGGATTGACCAACAATATTCAAACTGGTTCCTACTAATGGTTGTTCTAATTATTAGCGCCGTTGTCTTTTTGATTCGTTTCTTAGCCATTTTCAGTGTTTACACGCTTCAACATGGCCTTAAAAAAGTTAAAAACGCAATGAATGAAATGCTGATTTTAACTTTTGGCGGTGTTAAAGGAACAGTGAGTTTAGCCACCATCTTTATTTTGCCAACAGCGATTAACGGCGAGCATTTTAAAGAACGACCGTTATTACTATTCATTACGGCTTGTGTTATTTTGGTGACTCTGATTGGTGGGATTCTAGTTTTACCATTTTTAACTGATTCAGAGACGGAAGTGGAAAATGAAGAGTCAGTCGAAATTGATTTATTACGTGATGTCATTGATGTCTTAAAACAGCAAAATGAAGAGAATCCTCGTGGTGAAATGAATGCGGTCATTGAAAATTATCAAGATCGTTTAAAAGAATTGTATACCGAGCAGCTAAGTGCGGAACGAAAACAAGAAGTGCAAGAGTTGCGGACGTTAATTGTGTCCATTGAACGAGACGGCTTAGAAGAAAGTCTGAAACAAGGAGAAATTAGTGTCAGAAGTTATCGTATGTATCAACGCTTAATTACACGGATGCAACGGTCGATTGCCAAACAATTATTATCGATTGTAGGCTTTTGGTTATTATTTGCTCGACAAATCATTTCGATTCTTTTACATCCTAAGCTATTTTTCAATCGTGGTGAAGCTTCTGAAGAAGAAAAAGAATTACGAAACGAAGAATTAGAAAATATTCGTCAAGTTTTTCTAAGAAATTCTCAAGTTATTCTAAAAAGTTTAGATAATTTGCGCGGTGTCTATGATGATGATTTAATTGATTTTTTCATTGACGGACGCTTGGATTTAGCCCATAAGTTTGAAAAAGGCGAATTTATTGATTCGTATATTGTTCATACGGAGACAGACTATGTCAAAGACCTATTATTAGGCTTCCAAGAAGAACGACGGATGATTGATCATTACGAACAATCTGAACGCATTTCAATTATCGAAGCGAACGAGTTACGAAAAAATGTCAATTTATTAGAGAGTTATTCGATTAGCGGCGAAGTGAATAATGTTCCGCTGAAACGATTTGTTAAAAATTTTAATAAAGAATAAGTATAGTGTATGAGATGAAACCAAGACGATTTTTATCTCATGCACTTTTTTTATAATCCAATTTTTGATACAATAAGCAAGACCAAAATAGAAGGAGTTGGTAGTGTCGGTGAAAGAATTAAAAGTAACAGATTTAACCAAAACATATGGGGAAAAAACACTATTTGATCATCTTTCTTTTTTGATTCATGAAAAAGATCGCATTGGTTTAATTGGGATTAACGGCACAGGCAAAACCAGTTTATTAAATATTATTGCTGGCGTAGATAGCGGTGATGGTGATCTTGCTGCAATTCAGCAGCCAAGTGATTATCAAATTGGGTACCTTTCACAGAATCAAACATTTGACGAGAATATTACGATTGCAGAAGCCGTGTTTCAGGGAGACAGCCCGATCATAAAAGCAGTCAAAAATTATGAATTAGCGTTAGCTGCTTTAAGTGAGAACGGTTTAGACGAAGGGGTTCAAAGACGTTACACGCAAGCAGAAGAAGCCATGAATAAACAAGATGCTTGGACAGCAGATACCAATGCAAAAATTATTTTACAAAAATTAGGCATTCCCACATTGGAAAAGAAAATAGGGGAGCTTTCTGGTGGGCAGTTAAAACGAGTAAGCTTGGCGCAAGTCTTAATTGAAGCGCCTGATTTACTGTTATTGGATGAACCAACGAACCATCTGGATTATGAAACGATTGAATGGCTGGAAAACTTTTTAAATAACTATCGTGGTGCGGTTTTAATGGTGACCCATGACCGCTACTTTTTAGATCGAGTAACCAATCGGATTTTCGAACTTTCTTTTGGAAAACTGTATGAATACAAAGGAAACTATGAAACGTATGTGATGGAAAAAGCCGAACGTGAACGTGTCGCTGTAGAGCAAGAAGAAAAAAGAAAGCGCCTCTTCAAACAAGAACTTGCGTGGATGCGAGCGGGCGTTCAAGCACGAGGAACAAAACAGCAAGCAAGAATTGATCGGTTTCAGGATTTAAAAGAAAACTTGCATCAGGTACAAACCAATGGCACCTTAGAAGCAGACTTTGCCACGCAGCGTTTAGGGAAAAAAGTTCTGGAAATCAAGGAAGGAAATTATGCCATTGATCATAAACAGCTTTTAAAAGACTTTAATTTACTCATTCAAGCAAACGATCGAATTGGCATTACTGGTAAAAACGGTGCAGGCAAATCCACATTATTAAATATTTTAGCTGGCCGCATTCCTTTAGAGAGTGGCCTATATAGTATCGGTGAAACCGTCCGAATTGGCTATTATACCCAGCAAAACGAAGAAATGGACCCTAATCAACGGATGATTGCTTATTTGCAAGAAGCAGCAGAAGAAGTGAAACGCAGTGATGGAAGCAGCGTTGGGGTCGCTGAAATGTTAGAGCGCTTTTTATTTCCTCGTTTTATGCATGGCACACTGATTGGCAAACTGTCTGGTGGAGAAAAACGCCGGTTATATCTCTTAAAATTATTAATTAGTCAGCCTAACGTGTTATTATTGGATGAGCCAACCAACGATTTGGACATTGATACGTTGACCATTTTAGAAGATTATATCCAAACGTTTAAAGGAGCGGTAATTGCGGTTTCTCATGACCGTTATTTCTTGGATAAAACAATGGATAAATTGTTAGTTTTTCAAGGAAATGGTCAGATCCTATCATTTTATGGCACGATGAGTGAATATTTGGCGAACCAAAAAGAACAAGAAAAGGTCAAAGAAAAACCGCTCAATAAACCAGTAAAAGAAGCATCGACAGAAAAGAAAGAAAAAACAAAGCTGACTTATATGGAACAAAAAGAGTGGGCAACAATTGAAGAAGACATCACACAATTAGAAACGAAATTAGAAACATTAACTGAAGAAATGAATCATCAGGGTGATGATTTTGTTCGTTTACAAGAATTGCAAGAAGCAGTAACAGCAACGGAACAATTGTTAGAAGAAAAAATGAATCGTTGGGAATACTTGAGTGAATACGCGGATTAAGAGACGGAGGGAATAAGATGGAAGAAGCATACTTAGCGCTAGGAAAAAAGATTTTAGAAGAAGGTCATTTTAAAGAAGACCGTACAGGAACTGGGACGTATAGTTTATTTGGCTATCAAATGCGTTTTGATTTGGCCAAAGGATTTCCCTTACTAACAACCAAACGAGTACCGTTTGGCTTGATTAAAAGTGAGTTATTGTGGTTTTTAAAAGGCGACACGAATATTCGCTATTTATTAGAGCGAAATAATCATATTTGGGATGAATGGGCGTTTGAACGTTACGTAAAAAGCGCAGATTATCAAGGACCAGACATGACGGATTTTGGGCATCGTGTCTTACAAGATCCAGCGTTTGCAGAACAATACAAAGAAGAACATCAAAAATTCTGTGACGCTATTTTAAACGATGAAGAGTTTGCAGAAAAATATGGTGAATTAGGGAATATTTATGGTGCACAATGGCGTCACTGGGAAACCAAAGATGGTAGCTTTATTGATCAATTAGCTAATGTGATTGAAATGATTAAAACCAATCCTGATTCTCGCCGTTTAATTGTTTCCGCTTGGAATCCAGAAGATGTGCCTTCAATGGCGTTGCCGCCTTGTCACACTATGTTTCAATTTTATGTAAATGAAGGAAAATTAAGCTGTCAACTTTATCAGCGCAGTGCCGATGTTTTTTTAGGTGTTCCTTTTAACATTGCAAGCTATGCTTTATTGACACATCTGATTGCACATGAAACAGGTTTAGAAGTGGGGGAGTTTGTACACACGCTAGGAGATGCCCACTTATATCAAAATCATGTGGAGCAAATGCAAGAACAATTATCACGAGAAGTTCGTTCTTTCCCAACGCTCGTTTTGAATCCAGACAAGGCTTCTGTTTTTGATTTTGATATGGAAGATATTAAAGTAGAAGGCTATGACCCACATCCAACGATTAAAGCGCCGATTGCCGTATAAAAAAGGAGAGAGAAGCTATGTTAGCAGCCATTTGGGCCCAAGATGAACAAGGAGTGATTGGTAAAGAAGGCAAATTGCCTTGGCATTTACCCAACGACTTGAAATTTTTCAAGGAAAAAACAATTCATAATACATTGGTTTTAGGACGTGCAACTTTCGAAGGCATGGGATGTCGTCCGTTACCAAATCGAACAACGATTGTTCTTACCAGTAATCCGGATTACCAAGCTGAAGGCGTTTTGGTTATGCATTCCGTAGAGGAAATTCTTGCGTATGCTGACAAGTATGAAGGCGTGACCGTTATTGGTGGAGGTTCTGTCGTTTTTAAAGAATTGATTCCCGCATGCGATGTCTTATATCGGACGATGATTCATGAAACGTTTGAAGGCGACACCTTCTTTCCAGAAATCGACTGGTCTGTTTGGGAAAAAGTTGCCACTGTTCCCGGCGTCGTGGACGAGAAAAATCTCTATGCACATGACTATGAAACGTATCATCGAAACGATAAATAATAAAATGAAGGGAGGCATGAGCAATGCCGACATTGAAAGAAAAAATTATTCAAGAGAGTCAACGTTTAGGCATCGATAAAATCGGCTTTACTCATGCTGAACCATTTATTGAATTAGAAGATTCTCTGCATGAACAACGAGAGCGAGGATATAACTCGGGATTTGAACATCAAAATGTGGAAGAACGAATTTACCCAGAAAAAACGTTTGAGCATCCTAAAAGTATTATCTCCATTGCTTTAGCTTATCCCACCAAAGCTCAGGAAAAAATGCCTAGAGATGAAAAGCGTGGACAATTTGCGCGAGCCTCTTGGGGAATTGATTATCATCACATTTTGCAGGATCGGTTGCAAAAATTAATTGCTTTTATTGAAGAGCAAGCTGCCACTGAAGCAGAAAAAGAACACTGGCGCTTTCGGCCTCAAGTGGATACTGGCGAATATGTTGACACCGCTGTTGCTCAGCGGGCGGGTTTAGGATTCATTGGTAAAAATGGTCTACTGATTACCGAAGAATTTGGTTCCTTTGTATATTTAGGTGAGGTGACCACCAACATTCAATTTGAACCAGATGAGCCTGTTCCAAATGGTTGCGGTGATTGTACTCGTTGTATCACAGGGTGTCCTACAGGGGCTTTGTTAGGGGACGGTCGAATGAATGCTCAAAAATGTTTGTCTTATCAAACGCAAACAAAAGGCATGATGCCTGAAGAGTATCGGAAAAAAATGCGTAACGTCATTTATGGTTGCGACATTTGTCAGCTGGTTTGCCCTTATAATAAAGGAAAAGATTTTCATTTTCATGAAGAGATGGAACCAAAGATTGAAGAAGTTTATCCCAAATTGGCACCGTTATTAACTATTTCCAATAAAGAATTTAAACAGCAATTCGGACACTTAGCAGGCTCTTGGCGTGGTAAAAAACCATTGCAACGGAATGCTTTAATTGCGTTAGCGAATTTGGGCGGCCGTGAAGCTATCCCACAAATTATTCTCTGTTTAAATGATCAGCGTCCTGTCATTCGCGGAACAGCTGCTTGGTCATTAGGTCAGCTCGCAAAAAGAGAACCCGAGCAAAGTTTAGAAGCTTTAAATTATCTACTTTCTGTAGAAACTGAAGCAGAGGTTATCGAGGAAGCTCAAAAGGCTATTTACTTGTTAACAAGCAAAAAAGGAAGCCGCTCAACGGAGTGACTTCCTTTTTTTATTAAATATGATTGCGATATAAACCAACAACTTTACCTAAAATTGTAACGTTATCTAAAAGAATAGGAGCTAATGCATCATTTTCAGGCTGCAAGCGGATATGATCTACTTCTCGGAAGAATCGTTTACAGGTTGCTTCATCTTCATCGGTCATTGCGATTACGATGTCGCCATTATTGGCATTCGATTGCTTACGAACAATCACTTGGTCGCCATCTAGAATACCTGCGTTAATCATACTTTCTCCTCGAATCGTCAACATAAATAAAGCATTTTCTTCTGTACGTAAATCAGGAGGTAACGGGAAGAAATCTGATGCTTCTTCCACCGCTAAAATTGGTTCACCAGCAGTTACGACACCTAACATCGGAATAGTTGTCGGTTGAATCCCAATCTTTTCCAAGCCTTCTGGTGTTAATTCGATTGCTCGCGGTTTTGTTGGGTCACGTAAGATTAGACCCTTTTTTTCAAGACGAGCTAAATGTCCGTGAACGGTAGAAGTTGAGGATAAATCAACAGCCTTCCCAATTTCGCGAACGGTTGGCGGATAGCCCTTTAATTCGACTTGTTCGTATATATATTTAAGTACTTCTAATTGTCTTGTTTCTGTACGTTTCGCCAAAACCCGCACCTTCTTTCAATTGATAAAATTAGTGTACCATAAAATGCGAACGAAATCAAACAAGCGTTCGTGTTTTATAAATATCAGAATATAGTTGTTTTTTTAAGGCAGTTCTTATAATATAGACAGTGAGAGTAAGGAGGGATTTTGATGTTATCGAAAGAAAAAATTGCCCGTATAAATGAATTAGCGAATAAAGCAAAAGTGGAAGAACTTAGTGCGAAAGAAAAAGTCGAACAACAAGAATTACGTAAAGAGTATTTAGAAGCATTTCGTGGAGGGATGCGTCACCATATCGAAGGAATGAAGGTCGTGGATCAAGAAGGGACCGATGTGACTCCTGAAAAACTAAAACAAATTCAGCGTGAAAAAGGACTTCACAACAGAAAGTAATTGCTTTCATTGTCGAAATAAGCTACACTATGAATAAAGGTAAAAAAAACCTAAATTAGGAGATGATTTTTTTGTTTGACAAGACAGATCAATTAGGCGTTAATACAATCCGGACATTAAGTATTGAAGCCGTACAAAAAGCGAACTCAGGACATCCTGGTTTACCAATGGGTGCTGCCCCAATGGCGTATGCACTTTGGACAAAACATTTAAAGGTGAACCCAACAACTTCTAGAAACTGGGTTGATCGTGATCGTTTTGTACTTTCAGCAGGCCACGGCTCTGCAATGTTGTACAGCTTATTACATCTATCAGGATACAACGTAACAATTGACGATTTGAAAAATTTCCGTCAATGGGATAGTAAAACACCAGGGCATCCAGAAGTGCACCACACAGATGGTGTTGAAGCAACAACAGGACCTCTAGGACAAGGGATTGCTATGGCTGTTGGTATGGCAATGGCTGAAGCGCATTTAGCTGCAACTTATAATCGTGATAGTTTCCCTATTATGGATCATTATACGTACGCAATTTGTGGTGATGGCGATTTAATGGAAGGTGTTTCTCAAGAAGCAAGTTCAATGGCTGGTCATATGAAATTAGGTAAATTAATTGTCTTGTACGATTCAAATGACATCTCATTAGATGGACCAACTTCTAAAGCCTTTACTGAAAATGTTGGGGCTCGTTATGAAGCATACGGATGGCAACATATTTTAGTTAAAGATGGCAATGATTTAGATGAAATAGAGGCTGCGATTGAAGCGGCTAAAGCTGAAACAGATAAACCAACATTGATTGAAGTTAAAACAGTCATCGGTTACGGAGCACCAAAAGAAGGAACTTCTTCCGTTCACGGCGCGCCGATTGGTGAAGAGGGCATTACAGCGGCTAAAGCTGTTTATGGTTGGGAATATCCTGACTTTACTGTGCCAGAGGAAGTCGCTGCTCGTTTTAAAGAAACGATGATTGACGAAGGCCAAAAAGCAGAAGCGGCTTGGAATGAGATGTTTAAGAACTATGAACATGCGCATCCAGAATTAGCCAAACAATTTAAAGAAGCTTTTGCCAACCAATTACCTGAAGGTTGGGAACAAGAATTACCTAAATATGAACTAGGAACAAGTGCCGCAAGTCGTGTAACAAGTAAAGAAACGATTCAAGCTATTTCAAAAGTTGTTCCAAGTTTCTGGGGCGGTTCAGCTGATTTATCTGCCTCAAATAATACAATGGTTGCTGCAGAAAAAGATTTCGAACCTGGTCAATACGAAGGCCGTAATATTTGGTTTGGTGTTCGCGAATTTGCAATGGCTGCAGCAATGAACGGGATTCAATTACATGGTGGTAGCCATGTTTATGGCGGGACATTCTTCGTCTTTACTGACTACTTACGTCCAGCAATCCGTTTAGCCGCTTTACAAAAAGTTCCTGTAACTTACGTCTTAACGCATGACTCTGTTGCGGTGGGTGAAGATGGGCCAACACACGAACCAATTGAGCAATTAGCAAGTGTTCGTTGCATTCCAAATGTTCATGTGATTCGTCCAGCAGACGGCAATGAAACTGTTGCTGCTTGGAGAATTGCTATGACTTCTACGGAAACACCAACTATTTTAGTTCTAAGTCGTCAAAACTTACCTGTTTTAGAAGGAACGTTAGAACACGCTTCTGATTCTGTTCAAAAAGGTGCTTATGTATTGTCACCACAAAAAGGTGAACAACCAGCAGGGATTTTAATTGCGACTGGTTCTGAAGTAAATCTAGCAGTGGAAGCACAAGCTAAATTAGCGGAAGAAGGCATCGATGTATCTGTCGTGTCAATGCCAAGTTTTGATTTGTTTGAAAAACAATCTGCTGAATATAAAGAAAGTGTGTTACCTAAAGCTGTGACAAAACGTGTGGCGATTGAAGCTGCAGCAAGCTTTGGTTGGGAACGCTATGTAGGAACAGAAGGCAAAACAATCACAATTGATCACTTCGGCGCTTCTGCACCTGGCGGTCTAGTTCTTGAAAAATTCGGCTTTACTCCTGAAAATGTGGTTAATACCTATAAATCACTATAAATAAAGATTAAAAAACCTGAATGCTTGTGATAGCATTCAGGTTTTTTTGCTTCATTTCTTTTTGGGAGCAAAGAGCATAAAGTGGAAAAATAATGCGAACAATTGGAACCCAATACCAGTTAAAGTAACACCAGACCAACCATAGTTTTGCCACATTAATGTACCAATCAATGAACCCAGTGAACCGCCGATGAAATAGAAAAACATAAAGACGGTATTGTTACGATTGCTGGCTTCTTCTCCCAAATTTTGGACGCGTGTTTGATTGGCTACTTGCCCAAATTGAGTACCGATATCTAAAACAATAATTGCTAAGATTAGTAAGACCACATGTGTTCCACCTAGAAAAAGTAAGATAAAACTACCGAACTGCATCAGCAGGCCAATCAAAACAATCTTCCGTTCTGGATAATAATCGGATAGACGACCAATGATGGGTGCTACGAAAGCCCCTGATAACCCAAAAATTGCTAAAATACCGACTTCTTTCGGTCCCCAATAATAAGCTGGACTACTAACAAAGAAAATTAATGTAGACCAAAAGATTGAAAAGGTTGCAAACATAAAAAAGCCATTGACAGTTGCTTCTCTTAACAAAGGTTGCGATTTGATTAGCTTAGGAAGACTTTTCAAAGAACCTGAATAAGTTAATCGATTTGAAGTTTGAGTATGTATCACTGTTTTGGGCAATTTTAATTGAAGTAGAACGACCAATGCTAACACGAATATTACGGCGATTAGGTACACTGCTCGCCAAGAAGCTGCACTAGCAATGAAACCCGAGATCGTTCGAGACAATAAAATCCCTGTCAATAGTCCGCCAAGCATTCGACCTGTTACTTTACCACGGTTCGCTGGCCCCGCCATGACCGCTGCATAAGGAATAATGATTTGGGCGACAATAGAGAGCAACCCAATAAAAAAAGAAGAGAGTGCAAACAGGAGAAAACTTGGTGCAAAAAACGCAGCACTTAGAGACAGCGAGGAGAGCGCAGCTACTCGAATGATTAATTTGCGGCGATCAACGACATCGCCTAATGGAACAAGAAAAAGTAAGCCTAGCGCATAGCCTAATTGGGTCAGCATAGTAACAAAACCAATAGAACCAATACTGACTTGAAAGGCCTGAGCAATTTGGGTGCCAATTGGTTGAATATAATACATATTGGCGACCACGACCCCGCAAGTTAACGCTAATAAAAACGTCACTTGATTTGTTAAACCCGATTGTTGTTTCTTCATCTAACCACCTACATTTCTATGTAATTCATTTTGTAATACAACAACTACTCGGCAATAGTTGTTTTGACTACAAAAACAGACTTCTCTTATAAAGTTTGTTCAAAAAGTGACAAGTCCATTAAAAATTTTATCACAATAAATAAAGAAAAGTAAGAGGATAAATAACAAAAATCTCATCAAATTGAAAAGAAGAAGTGGTTGTTTTCACAAGTGTGAAGAGGGTTAATTAAATACAAACAAGATTTCAATTACATTACAGAAATTTTAAAACTCAAAATTTAATACGTTTATTTCTTGTTTCAATAGGAAATTAACGGTAAAATAGAAAAGTGAGACAGTGAGGAGGAAAAATGAATGAGCGAACAGTTAACAAGAAGTAGTAAACATATTCAAAAAGCTCTTAAAAAGCAAAAAGCTTATAAACGTGCTACCGCCGTTGCGGGGACTTCAATGATTTTAGCACCTGTGGTTGGTGCTGCGGTACCTGCCCAAGCAGAATCAAGCCAGCAAGCATTTATTAATGAAATCGGAAATTCAGCAGCAGCCGTTGCCAATAGCAATGATATGTATGCTTCCGTCATGATTGCTCAAGCGTTGCTAGAAAGTAGTTATGGTAGTTCTGGGTTAGCATCTGCACCGAACTATAACTTGTTTGGTGTAAAAGGAAGTTATAATGGACAATCTGTTTATATGCCAACAAAAGAATATTTAGACGGACAATGGGTGACCGTCACAGCAGCATTTAGAAGTTATAATTCTTATGCGGAATCGTTCCAAGATCATGCCAATGTTATTCGTTCCACTGCTTTTGGGGATACATACCATTATTCAGGCGTTTGGAAGAGTAATACTAGCAGTTATCGCGATGCAACAGCCGCTTTAGCTGGAAGTTATGCAACTGATCCAGGCTATGCCGAAAAATTGAATTGGTTAATTGAAGCATATAATTTAACTCAATATGATTGGGGAGCACCAGTCGCTCAAACCACTAGTTATTCAGATACAACGGGAACCGTTGATACAACAATCGATACAGCGGCTTCTGCAACAGCAACAGCAGAAACTGTAGCTAGTCAAAGTTACACTGTCGCAAACGGCGACACATTGTGGGACATTGCTGCACGTTTTGGAACGACAGTTGATAATTTAATGTCACTAAATGGATTAACATTGGATTCTGTTTTATCGGTGGGTCAAACCATTCAAATCGGTTAACTTTGCAATTATTTAGTTGAAGAAGGACCTTACAAAAGCGGCAGTTTTTGTAAGGTCTTTTATCGTGAAAATAGGTAGGGCTAGCAGCAATTATTTGATGAGCATAATCCGTTTTTTTATTTAATTTTTCACAAACTAAAATTCGTTTTTCTGGTAGAAATCGTTTTTTTGAGCTATGCTTAGAGAAAGAATTATTATATTGTTTGTAAAATTGGAGGATGTAGGATTATGACTAAAGGTTATGTAAAATCAGTAACAGAGTTAATTGGTCAAAGCCCAGTTGTGAAATTAAAACGGATGGTACCAGAAGGAGCTGCAGATGTTTTTGTTAAACTAGAGTTCTTTAATCCTGGTGGCAGTGTGAAAGATCGAATTGCTTTAAGCATGATCCAACAAGCCGAAGCAGATGGTCGCCTAAAACCTGGACAAACGATTATTGAGCCGACTAGTGGTAATACAGGCATTGGGTTAGCAATGGTAGGTGCTGCGTTGGGATATCCAGTTAAGATTGTGATGCCAGATACTATGAGTATTGAACGCCGCAAATTAATGCAAGCATATGGGGCTGATCTATTATTAACCCCTGGTGCCGAAGGAATGAAAGGGGCAATTGCAAAAGCTACAGCATTAGCAGAAGAACACGGGTACTTCATGCCTTTGCAATTTAATAATCCAGCTAATCCAATGGTACATGAACAAAAAACAGGAAAAGAAATTGTTGATGTCTTTGGTAAACGTGGCTTAGATGCGTTTGTTTCTGGTGTTGGCACTGGAGGAACCGTTACAGGAGTTGGCCATGAATTGAAACGGATTTTTCCAGATATTGAAATTGTTGCAGTAGAACCAACGGAGTCGCCTGTTTTAGAAGGTGGCGAACCAGGTCCACATAAAATCCAAGGAATAGGTGCTGGCTTTGTCCCAGACGTTTTAGACACCACCGTTTATCAAAAAGTTGCCGCTGTTTCTAGTGAAGACGCGTTAGAAACTGCTCGTTTAATGGGGCCAAAAGAAGGCATCCTTGTGGGGATTTCAGCAGGGGCAGCAATTAAAGCGGCCATTGATTTGGCAGTCGAATTAGGCGCAGGCAAACGTGTCTTAGCGCTGGTTCCAGATAACGGTGAACGTTATCTTTCGACAGCTCTTTACGAATTTCCAGAATAAAAAACACGCAAAAAAACGAGCATTTCTCTTAGTTTAGTAAAATGCTCGTTTTTTCCACGAGAATCCTACAATAATTCTTGTCAATCGTAATAAGAAATAGTATTATTTAAGAAAGATAGACAGGGGAGGGATACAAAGATGGACAACGTATTGGTTAAAAATGCACTCGCTGAATTAAAAGAAGCCAATATCCGAATTACTCCGCAACGTTATGCTATCTTGGAATATTTAATCGAAAATCATACACACCCAACAGCTGATGAAATTTATCGCGCACTAGAAGATCATTTTCCAAATATGAGTGTAGCAACGGTTTACAACAATCTACGTTTATTTACTGAAATCGGTTTCGTTCAAGAAATGAGTTATGGCGATGCATCTAGTCGTTTTGATTTTAGTTCGAAGAAACATTATCACGTGATTTGTCAAAAATGTGGTAAAATCGTTGATTTTCATTATCCAGGGTTAGAGGACGTTGAAATGGCCGCTAGTAAATTAACAGGCTTCGAAATTAATGAACATCGTTTAGAATTATATGGATTATGTCCAGATTGCCAACAAGCACAACAGGAGAATGTGTAAAAAATTACATACTGTTAAAAATTTATCAAAAGATAAGTCACTTGTCTAGGCAAATTTCACAAGCGTAAGAGTTTTCACTCTTATGCTTGTTTTTTTGTGTGGTTATTGACTTTTAAATTCTTAAAAACAAAAAATTAACTAGCTATTATTAAGAATTAGCAACAGTTTGTGAATTTTTTTATATGCGATTCACAAGCATAGAACTCGAATAAGCTTGATTCCTCTGATATATTTTAAACAGACAGAGGGAGACGTCACCTCTGCAAAACAAAGATTGTGAAAGAAGGGATTTACAACATGAAAGTCGTAGTCGTAGGATGTACCCATGCTGGAACTTCAGCAGTTAAAAGTATTTTAGCAAATCACCCGGAGGCGGAAGTCACTGTATATGAAAGAAATGACAATATTTCCTTCCTATCTTGCGGAATTGCCTTGTACGTTGGAGGCGTAGTTAAAAATGCTGCTGATTTATTTTATTCAAATCCAGAAGAACTGGCTTCTTTAGGAGCAACAGTGAAGATGGAACACAATGTTGAAGAAATCAACGTGGACGACAAAACTGTTACAGCGAAAAACTTACAAACGGGTGCAACTGAGACCGTTTCTTATGATAAATTAGTGATGACAACTGGTTCTTGGCCAATTATTCCACCAATTCCAGGAATTGATGCTGAAAATATTTTATTATGTAAGAACTATTCACAAGCCAACGTGATCATCGAAAAAGCGAAAGATGCCAAACGTGTCGTTGTCGTTGGTGGCGGTTATATTGGTATTGAATTAGTAGAAGCTTTTGTAGAATCTGGTAAAGAAGTCACTTTAGTTGACGGGTTAGACCGCATTTTAAATAAATATTTAGATAAGCCATTCACAGATGTTCTAGAAAAAGAATTAGTTGATCGTGGCGTTAATTTAGCTTTAGGTGAAAATGTCCAACAATTCGTAGCAGATGAGCAAGGAAAAGTAGCAAAAGTCATTACACCAAGTCAAGAATTCGAAGCAGATATGGTGATTATGTGTGTTGGTTTCCGTCCAAATACAGAATTATTAAAAGATAAAGTTGACATGTTACCAAATGGTGCAATTGAAGTCAATGAGTATATGCAAACAAGCAATCCTGATATTTTTGCTGCGGGTGATAGTGCAGTTGTTCACTACAACCCAAGTCAAACAAAAAATTATATCCCATTAGCAACGAATGCTGTTCGTCAAGGTATGCTAGTAGGTCGTAATTTGACTGAACAAAAATTGGCTTATCGTGGCACACAGGGAACTTCTGGCTTATATTTATTCGGTTGGAAAATTGGTTCAACAGGTGTGACAAAAGAAAGTGCCAAATTAAACGGACTAGATGTCGAAGCAACTGTTTTCGAAGATAACTATCGTCCAGAGTTTATGCCAACAACTGAAAAAGTTCTGATGGAATTAGTCTATGAAAAAGGAACACAACGCATTGTTGGTGGTCAATTGATGTCTAAATATGATATCACACAATCTGCCAATACTTTATCATTAGCGGTCCAAAATAAAATGACTGTCGAAGATTTAGCGATTTCTGATTTCTTCTTCCAACCACATTTTGATCGCCCTTGGAACTACTTAAACTTATTAGCCCAAGCCGCTTTAGAAAATATGTAATTAATAATGATAGAAAAAGGATGAAGAACAGAAGTTCTTCATCCTTTTTGTTAGTCACTAAGCGCTCCAGTTGTTTGGTTCATTAATGCCATTAATTGCTCTTTCGTTGTTCGTTTGATAGAAAGAGGGGGGAGATTATCTAAAGAAAAATAAGCACAATTCGAGGTTTCAATGTTTTTTTCAAAGGGATGATTTTCTAAAATCTCACAAGAAAAGATCATTTTATAGTACTGAAATAGTTGAGGAATGTCTTTTCGTTTATCTGTATCATAAACAGCAAGCAATTCTTTTGCTGTAACAACTAAGCCAGTTTCTTCCAATACTTCTTTTTCAATATTTTCTTTAGGAGAGCAGCCAATTTCGGCATAGCCACCAGGTAATGACCATTCTTTGGTCCGTAAATCTTCAACTAATAAAAAACGATTCTCTTTTTTTATCAAACCGCGAACATCTACTTTCGGTGTTGGATAACCTTCTTCTTTAGTTAAGATTTTTTCTAAGTCGGGCAAGACAGTCGCTTCGTGTCCGGTTGCGCTAATAAGTTGTAACGTAAGTTCTCGTAGTTCTTGGTAACGTTCTTGATCAAAAGCATCTTTCCCGTAAAAAAGACCTGCATCTGCCAATGCTAGCAACCGCTTATAGGTGTTCAGATAATCCATATACGCACGCTCCTCATAGAGTTAATACGTTTAGTTTAACAGAAAAAAATAAAGGAAGGGCAGATTTAGCGAGAAAAGGCGTCGTTTTAAGGAAATAATAAAGAATAAATGACTAACTTACATTTTTAAACTACCTATGCTATTATTTAATAAAAAGGATTGGGTATACAATAATTTTGTTATGTAAACAAAAAGGAGGTTGTAAATTGAAAGAATTTACAATTATAAGGGAAAAAAATGCAGATAAAAAGACTCAGGCAGCACAAGAAGTATTGTTTAATCTTCCAGAATGGTTTGGCCTTGAAAAAGAGACCCGAAAGTATATCGATATAGCTAGCACTTTACCTATGTGGGTGGCAAAGGATGTAGAGAATAAAACACTCGGTTTTATAACACTTTCAGAAACAAGTAAAGATACAGTAGAAATCCATTGTATGGCAGTTAAAAAGCGGTATCATCGCAAAGGTATCGGCAAGTTATTGATAGAAAGCGTGGAAACGCATTCTAAAAATAACTATTTTTTTATTCAAGTCAAAACAGTTGACGAAGGAAATTATTCCGTGTACGATCATACTATTCGTTTTTACGAATCATTGGGTTTTAAGCGCCTTGAGGTTTTTCCGACATTATGGGACGCTTGGAATCCTTGTTTAATTTTAATTAAACAGTTGATTTAATCTACAAAGGAGTTTTAGTATGTCAGTATTTATTAGAGAGTGTACCGTCGCAGACGTACCAGAATTAGAGGCCATTTGCCAAGAGACTTTTGCAGATACTTATGGAGATGGCGAAAACGAAGAGGATTTACAGGCACATTATGAGAGGAAATTTAGTCCAGCAGTTTTAGAAAGCGAAATCTTACATAAAGATTCGCAATATTTCTTTGCTTTTTATAATAATGAACTTGCAGGTTATGTGAAATTAAATCACGGTGATGCTCAGATTACCTATCAACATCCACAAGCGTTACAAGTTGAGCGCATTTATATTCGTAAATCTTTTAAGCGTTTAGGCTTAGGCAAACATTTGATTACGAAAGCAATTGAATTAGCAGAAGAAGCAGAAAAAGAGACGGTTTGGTTAGGTGTTTGGGAACATAATCATCCAGCGCAAAAATTTTATCAATCGTTAGGCTTCGTCAAAACAGATGAACATGATTTTTATATGGGAAATGAACGCCATACCGATTATACAATGACGAAACAGTTAAAAGAGTCAACGTAAAGCAAAAACAAGGAAACGGACGCAATGAAGCCGACGATTCCTTGTTTTTTTATCTTAAAATTGTGAAGGAGATTTTCCATAATATTTTTTGAATAATTTACTAAAGTGATAGGCATCTTCGTAACCAACCGTTTTTGCTACTTCTTTGACACTTAAGGAATCATTTTTCAGCAATTCTTTCGCATGGTTTAAGCGGATTTGAATTAAATAATTGATTGGCCCAACGCCTGTGGCCGCTTTAAAGGTTTTCGACAAATAAGTCGGGGTCACATATAACATTTCAGCTAACTGTTCCAAAGTAATTTCTTCGTCATGGTGCGTTTCCAGATAATAAATCGTATGATTGACTAAATTTCGTTTTCTTTTTTCCGTTTTCGATAGCCGAGTTTCAATTTTATTTTCTTGATCAACTGCTAAGCTTCTTAAAATATAAACCAATAGTTCAATAACTAAAGCTTTAATTTGTAACGCTGATTCAACTTCTTGATGGTTTAATTCATGAACAATTTGCCAAGCTTTTTCTAAAAAAGCACCATGTAAATGACTTAAATCTAATAAAGCTGATTTATTTGGAAATACGTTTCGCGCTAAGCCTTCTAAATAGAGATTTGAAATGCCAATGTGTAGTTGATGTGAGTAAGTTCCTACTTTTTGTTGCTCACCATGTTCCGTTCGCGGATTAAAAAGAAACACCGTACCAGCAGTGGCATGGTACTGTTGCCCTTGAACAATATATTCAGATTCACCTTCTAAAAGAATAGATATTTCCAGAAATTCATGATGATGACAATTATAAGGGTGGGTCTCTTCGTTCCAAGGATCGAAGGCATATAAAATTTCAGGATTAAACGTTCGACTATTTGTGTAGTTCATAAAAAATCACTCCTACTTGTATCCGCTTTCTATACTATATTGTACATCAAAATATACAAGAATGCCCATTTCTTTTCCTATAAAAAAACAGTAATCTTATACACGTCCATAAAAACAAGAGAGAGTAGGGGAGAAAATGAATAGTTTTGAATGGATTTGGCAATATGCTAAAAAAAATAAGAATAAGTTACTGCTAGCTGTTATTTTTGTCGTTATTAACGCTATTTTAATTGTTATTATTCCATTGTTATCTGGCAGAATTGTAGACCAAGTAATCAATCAGGGGAAAACTGAAGAGCTTGTCCCAATTCTTGGGATTATGATTGGGGTGACCGTTATTCGGACAGTTGTTCGTTATAGTTATCAAGTCTTGTTTGAATCGGTCGGACAATCTGCGTTATTTGACTTAAGAAAAGATATGTATATCAAACTTCAAGAATTAGATTTTGATTTCTTTAATCATACACGTGTTGGCGACATTATGGCGCGAATGACAGGGGATACAGACGCTATCCGCCATTTCGTTTCTTGGGTCACTTATAACCTCTTAGAATGTATTTTATGGTTCATCGCAGCCGTGATTGTGATGGGGACGATCAATTGGCAATTGATGCTGGCATTAATTTTAATTACGCCTTTGATTTTTCTGTTAACACAAAAAATGTCGAAGGAATCGCATCCGGTTTTTTTTGAGATTCGGGAAAGTTTTTCTCGGCTAAATTCGATGGTCGAAGAAAATATTGGTGGAAATCGGGTGGTTAAAGCTTTTTCTCAAGAACCTTATGAAATTGAAAAGTTTAACAAGCACAATGAAGACTATAAAAAATGGAATATGGCTTCTGCAGATGTCTCAAAAAAATATTTACCGTGGTTAGACGGTTTTGCAGGTAGTTTAAATGTTATTGCCTTAGTTCTTGGTGGCCTCTTTGTGATTCAAGGTCGAATGACAATTGGTGATTTAGTGGCCTTTAACGGCTTTCTCTGGATGTTGAACATGCCGATGCGAATGAGTGGCTGGTTGATCAATGATGTGCAACGCTTTACGGCATCGTCCATTAAAATTCGTCAGTTATTAGCAACGAAACCGAAGATTCCCATTGCTCGGGAAAAAGAAGCAGAACCAATCCAAGGCTATGTGACGTTTGATCACGTGTCCTTTCATTTTTCAGATGATCCTGAAACCCCCATTTTATCGGATGTTTCATTTTCAGCAAAACCTGGTGAAACAATTGGTATTTTAGGGGAAACTGGTTCAGGCAAAACCACTTTAGTTAACTTAATCGCTCGGTTCTACGATCCAACAAAAGGCACTGTTTATATTGATGGAAAAGATGCTAAAAGCTATTCTGTTCGTAAATTGCGAGAAAATATCTCCATGGTTATGCAAGATGTCTTTCTTTTTTCCAATACAATAGAAGATAACATTGCTTTTGGTAACACATTGGCTAACTTGGAACAAGTGCAAATGATGGCTGAAATTGCTGATGCCCATAGCTTTATTTCCAGAATGCCCGAAGGTTATGCAACAATTGTTGGTGAACGCGGCGTTGGCCTATCTGGTGGCCAAAAACAGCGGATTTCACTGGCCCGTGCTTTAACCAAAGATCCAGCTATTTTAATTTTAGATGACACAACTTCCGCTGTTGATATGGAAACAGAATCAAAAATTCAAAAAGAACTAGGCCGTTTGACGGAAAAGAAAACGACATTTATTATTGCCCACCGAATTTCTTCTGTGAGAGAGGCCAATTTAATTTTGATGATGGAAAAAGGCCGCGTGGTGGAAAGCGGTACGCATAGCGAATTAGTCGAACAAAAAGGCAAATATTTTGACGTATATCAAAAACAATTAGGTCTGACAAAGGAAGGTGAGTCGCGTGGCTAGAAATACGTTTGATGTGGATGAGGCTTTAGAAAAAGAATTTAATTGGTCTCACTATAAACGATTAGGCGTCTATATTAAACCTTACAAAAAAGCTGTTTTTAAAACATTATTTGTCATCATATTAGCTAATCTGGCAAGTATGTTAGGCCCTTACTTTACTAAAATTGCGATTGACCAAGTAATTCCACAAAAGAATCTCTCGTTACTCTTGATACTAGGGGCTATTTTCCTATTTTCCTTGGTGATTATTGGTTGGTGTATGCGTTATCGAATATATGCCATCACAGAAATTGGACAAGATATTTTAAAAGATATGCGTTTTTCAATTTTTGAGCATCTACAAAAATTACCATTTTCTTATTTTGACAGTCGGCCGCATGGAAAAATCTTAATTCGGGTAGTCAATTACATCAATACGTTAAGTGATTTATTAAGTAACGGATTGATCAATTTAATTTCTGATTTATTTAATGTGATTATTACCTTAATTTTTATGTTATTTATTGATGTGAAATTAACCTTATACAGTTTACTGCTATTGCCTGTGTTATTCGTGATGGTTCTGTTTATCCAAGGGAAACAACGGAAAGCTTACCAAGAGCTTAGCAATAAACAATCAAACTTAAATGCCTATATTCATGAAAGTATTTCAGGAATTAAAATTACGCAATCTTTTGCACGAGAAGATAAAAATTTCCAGATTTTTAACGAAGTAAGCGAAGAATATCGTCAATCCTTTATGAAAGCTGTGCGTGTCCAGTATTTATTATGGCCAGCAGTGCAAAATATATCCGTCATTACGACTTGTTTTATCTATTTCGTAGGAATCCGTCAATTAGGTGTGTCCGTTACCACTGGGACGCTAATTGCTTTTATCGGTTATATCAATAACTTTTGGAATCCGGTCATCAATATTGGTAACTTCTACAATTCTCTGATTACTGCAACAGCCTATTTGGAAAGGATTTTTGAAACGATGGATGTTGTTCCAGAAATTCAAGATGCGCCGCACGCTATTGCGTTGCCGCCAATTAAAGGAACCGTTGACTTTCAGCATGTTTATTTCCGTTATGAAGAAGGAAAAAATATTTTGACCGATGTTAGTTTTCATATTGAGCCAGGACAAACAATCGCCTTGGTTGGGCCAACAGGTGCGGGTAAAACAACAATCATCAATTTATTAAGTCGTTTTTATGATGTGAATGAAGGGGCCGTTAAAATTGATGGTTATGATGTTCGCGATGTGACACTCCGTTCGTTAAGAAAACAAATGGGGGTAATGCTTCAAGATACGTTTATTTTTTCAGGAACGATTATTGAAAACATTCGGTACGGAAATTTAGCAGCCACAGAGGAAGAAGTCATCCAAGCCGCAAAAATTGTTCGTGCGCACGACTTTATCAAGGATTTAAAAGATGGCTATGAAACAGTTGTGGAAGAGCGGGGGAGTACTCTCTCGGCAGGACAACGCCAATTAATTTCATTTGCTCGTGCTTTACTGGCAGATCCCAAAATTTTAATTTTAGACGAAGCTACCTCCAGTATTGATACAAAAACAGAAGAATTGTTACAAGAAGGACTACAACAACTTCTAAAAGGACGGACATCGTTTATTATTGCTCATCGACTTTCTACCATCAAAAATAGCGATAAAATTTTCTATATTGATGGTGGTCGTATTGTGGAAGAAGGATCTCATGATCAACTAATGGCAAAACATGCGTTATATCATCATTTATATCAATCGCAATACGACTTATTAAAGAGTTAGATGATAAAACAGAGAAAATTCTTAGTTGAATCTTTCTCTGTTTTTCTGTATCGTAACCTTAACAAAGGAAAAAATGATGAGGTGCCAAATGAATCGGAATTTTGAAGTAGAATTAACAACATTATGTATGATTAGAAATCAGAAAAATGAAATCCTTGTGCAAGAACGACAAAAAAAGGATTGGCCTGGTTGGACGTTCCCTGGCGGGCATGTTGAAAAAAACGAGGGTATGGAAACAGCCATGGTTCGCGAACTCCTTGAAGAAACAGGCTTAGTGCTGAAACCACAATTAGTAGGTGTTGCAGAATGGCTGAATGATTGTTCGGGTGCGCGGGAATTAGCCACATTATTCATTGCAGAAACAGCGGATGAACTACCAGAAGAAACGGAACAACCCTTGTTTTGGGTCACTGAAAAAGAATTGCGAGAAGGTCCTTTAGCTGGCAGTTTAGCAGAACTTTTCCCAGTATTTTTTGGCGAAAAGCAATTTTATTTTAAAAATAATACAGCTTAATGATTCAAACCTAAAAGATTAAATCAATCCCATTTATTAAAAGAGAGGAAATCTAAAATTAAACATTGCTATTTATAAGCAATGTTTGCTATTCTTAATAAAAGGGAATTAATTTTTTATATAATGAGGGGGAAAAAGTGTGTTAAAAAGAAAAGTGGGGATTGTCGCAGGCGTTTTCTGTTCAGCTTTGTTACTGACAGGTTGTGGCAAAAGTGCGAAAGATGAGTTCATTCAAGGAATCGGCAATCAAAACGCACAAGAATCTGGGGTTTGGGATTTCTCTATGTCAATTAGTGACATGAAATTTTCACAAGAAGATGGTGCACAAACGAATCCTATGATTGGGATGCTCATCACGCAAATCAAAGACGCATCGCTTTTTGGGAAGATTCAAGTAGATGCCAAAAAAGAAAAAGCATTCAACTTAGAGATGAAATTAAAAGCGATGGGAATGGATGTACCGATTTCATTGGTTGGATCGTTAGATAACGAGGGCAAAGAGCCAAAACTCTATTTAGCAACAGATATGATGGAATATATTGTCGCTGTCGCAGACTCAATGACTGACGGTGCTATCGATAGTTCTCAGTTAGATACAGAAAAACTAAA
This sequence comes from Enterococcus sp. S183_ASV_20, assembly GCF_018919685.1. Taxonomy (NCBI): domain Bacteria; kingdom Bacillati; phylum Bacillota; class Bacilli; order Lactobacillales; family Enterococcaceae; genus Enterococcus; species Enterococcus sp. S183_ASV_20. The sequence goes on along the minus strand of NZ_JAHLRI010000002.1, from coordinate 8,194 downwards.
AGGAAAATACATTGATCTTTTAGCCATGAACGAGGAAAGTACGAAAGAATGGCAAGATACAATCAAAGAGTATCAAGAATCGGAAAAAGAACGAAAACAGTCTGCTAAGGAATACAAAGAGTTTTTAGAAGGATTAGACAAGGATACGTTCGAGAAAAAAGGGGACACCATTACCCATACGTTTACAAAAAAAGAATTACAAAAGTTAATCAAAATTACGACAGAAACATCTGAAAAAGGTAAAGAACAAGATCCTTTCGAAAAAGTCAAAGATGTTTCTGCTAAAGTTTCTGTTAATACAAAAGAAAATAAAACAAATATGTTGATTAATGTGAAACCGCAACAAGACAAGAACGTTGACATGGGACTTGAATCATTATCTAGTAAAATTAGCATTACACAAAAAGCCAAAAAAGCGTCGATTTCAATGCCTAAGAAAGAAAATATTTTATCAGAACAAGAAGTTGAAAAAATATTTTCCGATAGTACCTCTATGACAGGTCTATCGACTGAAGATACGACTGTTGCGATCAATCAATAACGCTGAATGACCAATAAAAACGGTCCCTCAAAAAAAGTAACGAAAGACCTAGCATGATTGGGATGCTAGGTCTTTTTTGAATAAAAAAACAGCATTTTAGTTTTCTTTGAATTATTGGTTGTTATTTTAGATGGTGTAAACAGTTTAAAATTAATACATTTGTTTTTGATTTAAATTCTACTGCTATTTTTAATCATTCTATTAAATAACAAATGTTTTCGAGTGTTTTTAAGCATTATTTTTGTTATGCAGAGTGGTTTTTTTATACAATGAGTATAATTTTAGATGAAGGAGTGTTTTAGGTGAAAAATCAACATTTAACTACGTCACAAGGAAGTCCAGTTGGCGATAATCAAAATTCGCTAACTGCAGGAGAATTTGGTCCTGTCCTAATCCAAGACGTTCATTTATTAGAAAAATTAGCTCATTTTAATCGTGAGCGCGTGCCAGAACGGGTTGTTCATGCCAAAGGTGCTGGTGCTCATGGGATTTTCAAGGTGAGCCAATCAATGGCACAATATACTAAAGCCGATTTTTTATCTGAAGTTGGCAAAGAAACACCTTTATTCGCTCGTTTTTCAACTGTAGCTGGAGAATTAGGTTCATCAGATACATTGCGTGATCCTCGCGGTTTTGCGCTTAAATTCTATACAGACGAAGGAAATTACGACTTAGTTGGCAATAATACGCCCATTTTTTTCATTCGTGATGCAATTAAGTTTCCAGATTTTATTCATAGCCAAAAAAGAAATCCGCGGACGCATTTGAAAAGTCCAGAAGCAGTTTGGGATTTTTGGTCTCATTCACCGGAAAGCCTTCATCAAGTAACAATTTTAATGAGTGATCGTGGCATTCCGTTGTCGTTCCGTCACATGCATGGTTTTGGTAGCCATACATTCAAATGGGTCAATGCTGCTGGAGAAGTATTTTTTGTTAAATATCACTTCAAGACGAATCAAGGAATCAAAAATCTAGAGAGTCAATTAGCAGAAGAAATTGCTGGGAAAAATCCCGATTTCCATATTGAAGATTTGCATAATGCAATTGAAAATCAAGAATTTCCTTCTTGGACATTATCTGTGCAAATTATCCCGTATGCAGATGCGTTAACAATGAAAGAAACTCTTTTTGATGTAACAAAAACGGTTTCTCAAAAAGAGTATCCGCTGATTGAAGTTGGCACGATGACTTTAAATAGAAATCCAGAGAATTATTTTGCAGAGGTTGAACAAGTAACCTTTTCACCAGGGAATTTCGTTCCTGGTATTGAAGCTTCTCCAGATAAATTATTGCAAGGACGTTTGTTCGCTTATGGGGATGCACATCGTCATCGTGTGGGCGCTAATAGTCACCAATTGCCGATCAACCAAGCAAAAGCGCCTGTAAATAACTACCAAAAAGACGGCAATATGCGTTTTAACAATGGCAATAGCGAAATTAATTACGAACCAAATAGTTATACTGAAACACCAAAAGAAGATCCTAAGGCGAAAATTAGTTCCTTTGAAGTTGAAGGAAATGTTGGTAATTATAGCTATAATCAAGATCACTTTACACAAGCAAACGCTTTGTATAATTTGCTGCCAAGCGAAGAAAAAGAAAACTTAATTAACAATATAGCGGCATCTTTAGGTCAAGTGAAAAATCAAGAAATCATCGCGCGTCAAATTGATTTGTTCACTAGAGTAAATCCAGAATATGGAGCACGTGTCGCACAAGCAATTAATCAACAAGCATAATTTATATAACGTACGTGACAAAACCAGTCTAGATAAATTAAAGACTGGTTTTGTTTGCTTTTCAATGCCTTTTACTCTACTTTGTATAATGTATATTATGTTAACTAGAATAGAATAAAAAACTTTAGCTGATAAATTGCACCTCTCTTTCGACTAATTAATTACCCAACTAACCTTACAAGTTATTTGCTAAGCTAGTTGGGTTTACTGTTTATTTAAACCTTGGATTGTTCATTTCTTGATGAATTTCTTTGCTCGCTTCATATAGAAACAATGTTTGTTTTTTACTTGATGCATAATCGACAATGGGTTTTGGATAATTTTCTCCTAAATGTACATGATATTGCGTTTGTAAAGCTTCGTTCATTATATTTGGTTGATGAATATACTTTTGTGGCACTTGCTTAAGTTCTGGAACATATTTTTTGATGAACTGGCCGTCATTATCAAATTTTTTTGACTGGATAATTGGATTAAAAATCCGAAAATACGGGACAGCGTCCGTTCCCGTTGAAGCAGCCCATTGCCAGCCACCGATATTATTGGCGGCATCATAATCAATCAACATTTTTTGAAAGTATTTTTCACCCCAACGCCAATCGATGTGTAAATTTTTAACTAAAAAAGAGGCAGTAATCATTCTTAAGCGATTGTGCATCCAACCAGTTTGATTCAGTTGTCGCATTGCGGCATCAATTATAGGGTACCCCGTCTCCCCTTTTTGCCACTTGACAAACATTTCTGGGTCATTTGTCCATTGAATATAACGAAATTTTTCTTGAATAGCTTCCTCTTTTTGTTGTGGAAACGCACTATAGATCATATTGTAAAAGTCGCGCCAAGCTAATTCTTTTTTGAAGGTTTCTTTACTTAAGCTAGAAGGCACAGATGCAAGCTCTTGCCAAATGGTGCGAATCGAAAGTTCTCCCGTTCTTAAAAAAGTAGACAGATGACTCGTTTGATCCTGATAAGGAAAATCACGCTTATTTTCATAGGATTGAAGTTTTTGATCAATAAAAGTATTTAAGCGCCTTCTGGCTGTTTCTTCGCCGACACTATAGTGTGTTAAAGGAATCCTCGCAATCTGTTCACGATAAGCTGCTTCCTCTTCTGGAAAAAGACACGCACTAAAAATTTTTTCAGCTGTATAGGAAACAGGAATCGGTGTTTCTTTAGGCGCCTCTTTCCATTTATTGTAATAGGGCGTAAACACTTGGTACTTGCTGCCATCGTTCTTCTTAATTTCTTCAGAGCCATGCAAATAGGCATCTTGAAAAGAGAAAGACTGAATATTATTTTCTTCAAAAAAGCGCATAGCTTGCTGGTCCCGCTTTGCCCCAAAGCCACAAGTATCTTCATTAAAATAAATGGCCTGCCAATCGGGTAATTTGCGTTTCAAACGTGAAAATAAATCTAATGGTTCGCCGACCATGATTTGTAAATGTGCCTCTTGATCGATTCGTTCTTTAAGCGAGGCTAAACTTGCAAAAAAAGCGTTATGATTAGCACTTTCTTGAATAAATTGTTGAGGATTCATTTGGAATAATAAAATCAATTCATCAGCTGCAGAATTTTGTAACGCGTGTGCTAATGCTTTATTATCCTGTAATCGTAAATCACGTCTAAACCACATTACTCTTTTCATTTTTAAATCCTCCTAAATACTTCGTCTTGCTTATCGTAACCGTGACTGCTGATTTTTAAAAGCAACTTGCCTAGACTTTTCAAAAAGCCGATAAAAACTGGGTTTTCAGCTTTTATCGGCTTTTTGATTAAATTAATAGGAAATATTAAAAGCTTTCATATCTTTCTCAATATATTGTAGGACTTCTGTATTGCCAAAAAATTGTGTAAAATAATAGGCTTGACGATAGTCATCGGCTGTGTCTTCCCCGAGCATTTGTTTATTAAAGGCTTTTTCATATAAAAGATAATCTAGCAAATAAATGGAGTGTTTGTCACGACAAATCTGAATCCCTTTTTCGCTTAAAATGACACTTTTTTGGTAGTCTTTCATTTCCGAGTAGAATTTAGCAGAATTATAATAAATTCTACAACGCTCCAAGGAACATTCTAATTTAAATTGTTCCAATTCTTGTAATGATTTTTCGTAATACACTTGCGCTTTTCTCATATCTTTTTCCAGTTCATATAGCGTACCTAGCGCATTCAGGCTTAAAATGTTGTAAATATTGACTTTACGGTCAATTTCCGCGCCCCGGTATAGGTAAAACAAGGCCTCTGCTTTATCTTTTTTTCCTAATAAACAAGTAATTCCCTTATAATATAACAATTTAGTCGTTAGTTCATTATTAGATAAGATAAGACCTTCAGGCACTTCTTGTAATAAATTGTAGGCCTCTAAGTGAAATAACCGTAAAGATAAATCCTCGACTTTGTTTAGTAGATTTTCAATTTTCTTTTCTTCAGAAATCATCATGCATTCTTCTACTTCTAAATCTAATCGGAGGCAAATAGATGAGAAAATATCTAAACTGTCACATAGATTACGGTTTTCAATATTACTAATTGTTGCTTGCGTACAGATGCCGTTAGCCAGCTCTGATTGTGTGATTTTTTTAAGTTTTCTCGCTTGTTTTATTTTGTCTCCTGCTACCTTCACGAACAGACCTCCACTTGTATTATTATGTAAATTCATTAAAAAATGTTATACTTTGATTATCAATTAAAGGAGGTACATGCTATGTTTGATTTACTTGCATTATTGACTGGAACATCAACTTATGGCAACGTTCCCCATGTTTAATTAGTCAATGCGTGTCAAGTATGGTCTTCCATACTTGGCATGTTTCCTTTAAAACTGACTCAATCATACTACAAACGGATAGACAAATACAACCGAAAATCATTGGTTTTTTATTAAGAAAAAGAACAGCAAGAAGTGATAACTACTTCTTGCTGTTCTTTTGTTTAGTTAGGTGTATTTAGATTTAAAATGATTTGTTCCGGCGTAATTTCATTATGATCTGACATCATTGGCTCTACGCTTAAATAACTTGAAGTATTTGTAATGATAACCATGACAGTTGAGTCAAGCCCAGCTTCTTTAATGGCTTTTCGATCGAACGTTCCTAAAAGATCTCCTTTTTTAACACGGTGACCTTGGGTTACTTGTGTCTGAAAGACCTCCTGCCCCAATGTGACAGTATCAATTCCTATATGAATTAATACTTCAGCTCCTGCGTCCGTTTGGATACCATAAGCGTGCCCAGTTTCTGCAACCAAGTTTAATAAACCATCTGCAGGCGCGTAAACCTTGTTCGCTGTTGGCATGATTGCTAAACCTTTGCCCATCATCTCGCTTGAAAATACTGGGTCATTAACAGCAGTAAGATTCATGGCGTAACCAGTTACCGGAGAAAAAAGTTGTTCATCTAAGGTATTGTGTTGCATTTCAAAGACTTCGCGTTCTTCCTCTTCGATTACTTTATCTGAAATCAAAACTTCTTGCGGAATTGCAAATAGACTGGTTAATGCATAACATACACCGACAGATAAAAGTGCGACTAATAAATAGATCACTAATTGATGTGCACTATAGATATACATTAAGAAAGAAGGAATAACGGCTAAGCCATAAGAATTTGATTGAATATGAAAAATAGCTAAAATTGCTCCGCCTAAACCTGATGTAAACAAGACACATAGCAGCGGTTTTAAGTTCCAACGAATAAGTAATCCAAATAACACAGGCTCACTAACTCCAAATAATTGAGACAACATAGAACCAATGGCTGTCGACTTCACTTTGCTATCTTGCGCTTTTTTCGCAAAAGCTAAACAACTGCCAACGTTGGCAAACCCATACATGGCACATATTGTAATCAATGCATTAAATCCTGTATTTGCTAATAATGATGTTTCTACCATAGTTAGTGTATGATGAATACCAATCAAAACCATTAAAGGATATGAGGCACCAATCACGAAACCACCTAATCCTAAGGGTAACCCAATCAACCATTGGACAACATCTACCATGCCTAACTCAACGGTATGCAAAATTGGGCCAATTCCGAGAATCATGATTAAAAAAGTAATTAACATAGTCATAAAGGGTGTAAAAATTTGATCAAGAATATTCGGCATCTTTTTTCGGAAAAAAAGTTCAATCTTTGCGCCAATTATACCAGCAGCAATTGCACTTAAAACGGACCCTTGTGCACCGACAACTGGGATAAAACCAAAAGCCATAATAGCTTTCACGCCAGAATCTGGTGTTGCAACTGCATAAGCGTTTGGTAAAATGGGTGATACCATCATTAAGCCAATAACAATCCCGATTACAGGTGTCGCATTAAATGCTTTAAAGGTAGACCAAACAATCAAAGCTGGCAAAAAGGCAAAGACGGTATCTGTAATGACAGAGACAATTTGTTGAAAGCTTTCAGGAATATTGGCTACACTTGCTCCGAATAATTGTAAAAAAGTATCGTTAAAAATAACACCTTTTAACCCTAGGAACAATCCTGTTGCTGCAATTACTGGAACAATTGGAATGAATATTTCACTTAAAATGCGCATTGTTTTGCGCATGCCTGTTTCATTATTTTTTAAAATTGCTGTTTGCTCTGCTTTTGACACAACATTGATTCCAAGTTTTTCTATTTCATCATACACTTTAGTCACAATACCAGTTCCTAAAATCACTTGGTATTGACCACCATTATAAAAAACACCCTTGACTAAATCGATTTTTTCTAGTTGTTTACCATCTACTTGTTCGTGGTCCTTCAAAATAAAACGTAACCGCGTTTGACAATGGGTGACCGATATAATGTTATCCATACCGATTAATTGAATAATGTCTTTGGCTGCCTGCTGATAATTTTCTGCCATGTTATACTCCTCCTAGCTACTCATTTATAGTAATCAATAGTCCTTGATAGCTTTTTAATAATGTTCCCTGCTGAACTAACTGCTCTCGTTCTTCAGACTGTGTATCAAAAATAACTGTGCCATTAACTAAATAATGAGGGATTGGAACCGCCTCACCAAAATTAAAAAAGGCGTAAATCGTTTTTTCATTTAATTTGCGTTTATAAGCAATAACATTATCTGGAAGATTTGATAGACCCTCAAATGTTCCATAAAGTAAGATGTCTGTATAGGGACTCTTTTGACGAAATGCAATCATCCGCTTATAGAAATGAAAAATACTTTGACTATTTTTTATTTCTGCTTCGGCATTGATTTCTTTATAATTATCCGCCATTCCTAACCAAGGTTTGACGCTTGAAAAACCGCCATACATAGAATCATTCCATGGAAAAGGCGTGCGGGCATTGTCTCGACTACGCAAATTGACAAGTGACAAGGCTTCTTTGGGCGTAAATCCTTCTTTTATTGCTCGATAGTATTGATCAATGCTAGAAATATCATCGAATTCATCAATCGAACCCCTTTCAAAATTGGTCATTCCTAATTCTTGTCCTTGGTAAATAAAAGGCGTGCCCCTTAAAAAGAAATACATGGCGCCGAATGTTTTAACCGCATTTGGCTGTTGAGCCTGTTCTTTTAAATATTTCGTTGTCGCTCGAGGTTGATCATGATTTTCAATAAAATTTGCACTCCAACCAGCCTCTTGCATGGCTTCTTGCTGTTTGAAAATTAATGTGCGTAAATCATTCCAAGACCAATTGATTCTATAAAACCATTCGCTTCCTGATTTCACATCCAAATCAGCCCATTTGAAGTCAAAAATCATGTCGAAATACCCTGTTTCTCCAATAAATTCTGATAAATTTGGATAATTGACGCCGGCCGCTTCGGCAACTGTGACAATATCAAAGCCAGCAAAAGCTTTTTCTTTTAATGGCTCTTTGTCAAATGATGTTGGTAAAGAGAAATCTTAGAATAATTGGAGATCAAGTGGATCAGTTCCTCTTGATCT
>NZ_JAHLRI010000029.1:0-29309 GCF_018919685.1 Enterococcus sp. S183_ASV_20 | reverse complement strand
GGTTGATCTGTGCCTGACATTGCTAGTCCCATAAAGGCATATTTTGCCGTCCAAGGATTTAGTTGGCTGTTTAGAACTGTACCTTTTGGAAATTGAGCAATTAGAGTAGGGATTTTTGGTGCAATTGGATCTTCGTTGCCAAAAAAGTCAAACGTAAAATCCATCGTACGTCCATAAAAAATATCATTTGTTTTGGAAATAATCTTGATGCCTGTACACATAATAGTTTCCCCCAATTAATGTAAGTTTGTGAAGCCTGTTTACTAGTTAAGCATATCATACTCTAGGAAACAGCGGTGGCTAAATTCCTAAAATATTAGACAATTTTGTCTAAATGAGGTGAAAAAAATTTTTTAGCTATTTCCTTCACAAAACACCTTATTATCTTTCCGAAAATATGATATCTTTAGAATGGAAATTTCATGAAAAGAGGATGCGAATGTTTAAAAAGTACACACAAATGATAAGGGATGAATTTAAAGGGTATAATCAAAAAAAATTGAAAAAAGATTTCTTGGCAGGTTTGACTGTCGCAGCCGTCGCGTTGCCATTAGCGTTAGCGTTTGGGGTCTCTAGCGGCGCCACTGCGGCAGCTGGCATGATCACGGCGATTATCGCTGGAATTGTGATTGGGAGCCTTTCAGGTGGGTTTTATCAAATTTCAGGACCAACAGGTGCGATGGCAGCTATTTTAATGTCAATTGCGGCAGTGCATGGCATGCAAGGGATTTTGTTGGCCACCTTTTTGGCGGGAATTTTCTTGCTTTTAGCAGGGATTTTGCGTTTAGGGAGCTTGACTTCTTTTATTCCGTCACCGGTCATTACCGGGTTTACTTCAGGAATTGCTATTATTATTGCGTTGGGGCAGCTTGATAATTTCTTTGGGGTTCGTTCAGAAGGCCACAATTTAATTGAGAAAATCAGCAGTTATCGTTCATTGGGCTTTGATTTAAGTATACCAACGACGGTTATGTCGATTTTAGTGGTGCTTGGATTAGTGTTCTTTCCGAAAAAGTGGAATGCGATGATACCAGCTTCATTGGTGATGATTATTTTAGCTACGTTAGCAACAGTGGTTTTTCAACTGCCAGTGGCCACTGTAGGGAAAATTCCGACAAGTATTTTTAGTGATACACGTTTGGAAATTGGTTCGCTTCAATTAAGTGCGTTTCAGGATATTTTGGTGCCTTCAATTAGCATTGCTATGTTAGGTATGATTGAAAGTTTGCTTTGTGGCGCTTCGGCTGGTCGCATGACAGGGAAACCATTAGACAGTAATCAGGAACTAGTGGCACAAGGAATTGGCAACTTAATTTTGCCATTTTTCGGTGGCGTACCTGCAACGGCAGCGATTGCCCGCACGAGCGTAGTGATTAAATCTGGTGCGCAAACACGTTTAGCGGGTATTTTTCATGCGGTTTTTTTATTGTTATCGATGTTGCTTTTATCGCCAGTCATGTCTAAAATTCCCATGCCTGCGTTAGCTGGTGTTTTAGTGGTGACAGCGTGGCGAATGAATGAATGGTCGGTGATTAAAGAATTCTTCCAGAAACGTTTCCACACAGCTTTATGTTTATTCTTCTTAACGATGGTAGCGACCGTTATTTTTGACTTGAGTTTAGCGATTGTTTTAGGGGTCTTAGCGGGTTGCCTGTTTTTCATTGCGAAAAGTGCCGTGATTACGATTAATGTCGAGGAAGTTGATTGGTCAAGAATGGGGCTAGTACCGACCGATTGTACGGAAAATTGGGTGGTAGTTTATTTGAGTGGCCCGTTATTTTTCATGTCTTCTGAACGATTGAAACAAACGTTACTGCAATTGGAAACAAAAAGTGGTGTAGTATTTTCAATGCGAGGAGTTCCTAGCATTGATAGTACGGCGTTAGATATTTTAGAAGAATTTTGTCTCGCAGCAGAAGGTCGTGGACAACAAGTTCAATTTGCCGCTCTGCAACCAGAAGTTGAAAAAATGATTCGAACCATTCAAGGAAATCAAGAGAAAGAATACCATTTCTCAGTCGCAGAATTTTTACAAACGGTGCATGTTGCAGAACAATAATTCATTTTCAAATGAAATGTTCTATCTTCTATCGCGGGCTTAATGGGTGAAGAAATAAGAAAAATAAGTGGGGACTAAAACGAGTTTCTAGAGGAGTTCCTAAAAAATAATAAAGAGAAAACTTCTCAGTATGAAGTTTTCTCTTTATTATTTTTTTGGTTATTTATTGAATTACTTCTAGCATAACGTCTTTTTGATCATCCGTAACATTGCCAGCGTAGTTAGGAGTGATTAAAGATATCGAACCATTTTTATTGTTGAATAAGTATAAAGTACCCGATCTATTTTGTTCATCGTTTGAAGAAATATTAGTTCCTAAAATTAACTCTGTATTTACTTTAACGGTGCGAATACTGTTATCGGCCGCTGAAAATATTCTAATCTCTTTTGTAGGAATTGTATTTATAGATAGCTCATATTTATTAATGGCTTCTTTCACTTGATCATTTTCAGCCCCAAACAATTTAGTTCGGAAGGTAGCAGTTGGTGTTGAATTTAAGTTCTCTAACGTAATTGAAGTTGGCACATTCATTCCTTTAAAATTAAATACGAGTGGATTGTTTAAACTACTAAGATCGACAGCATAAGGTGTTGCTTCTAAAGAATTTGTTTCTTCGACATTTGTAGATACTTCATTTTTCGACTTTGACGAAGTTTGAGTGGTGCTGGCACTTTCTGAAGTTTCTTTTAGTTTATTATTAGAGCTTGTTTCTATGCTAGAACTGTAATGATTAGTACTGCTTTTTATTGATGTTGTATGATTGGTAGGATTTTCTTGTTTTTTAGGTTCATTCGCTTTTTGAGAACTACAACCTGTTAAAAAAATAACTAAAATAACACAAACTAATTTTTTCATACTATTCCTCCTATAGACGCTATAACTAATTTTATCTTACTTGTTAATATAACAAAAGAAATAATTATTTTATTTTCACGAATGCTCAAATTGTTTAAATCTGTGGTTTTTATACTTATTTTTGTTGCATTTGCAACAAAAATAAGTTAAAGTAATGACAATCATAAAATATTAGCGAAAGGAAGTGTCCTAGTGACAGATATTTTAAGAGAAATTGGCATGATTGCGCGGGCCTTAGATTCAATCAGTAATATTGAATTTAAGGAATTATCTTTAACACGAGGACAATATCTTTATTTGGTCAGGGTCTGTGAAAATCCTGGAATTATCCAAGAAAAGATCGCCGAACTGATTAAAGTTGATCGAACCACAGCGGCGCGGGCGATTAAGCGTTTGGAAGAACAAGGCTTTATTTATCGTCAAGAAGATGAAAGCAACAAAAAAATTAAGCGGATTTATGCCACAGAAAAAGGGAAAAACGTTTATCCAATCATTGTGCGCGAAAATCAACACTCGAATCAAGTTGCTTTGCAAGGCTTGTCAGAAGTGGAAATTTCACAATTGGCAGAGTACTTAGTCCGGATGCGTAAAAATGTCAGCGAAGATTGGGAATTTGTCAAAAAAGGGAACACTCGAAATTATTAAGGAAAGGACGACTGATTGATGGGAGAAATAAAACAATTAACAATAGAAGATGCACCAGCGTTACAAGAAATCAGCATTGAAACTTATACAGATACTTTCGGACCATATAATACCCCAGAAAATATGCAAGCCTATTTAGTAGAAGCCTACAATTTAGAAAAATTACAAAAGGAATTGGCTAATCCCCACTCTGACTTTTATTTTATCTTTGTCGATAATCAATTAGCTGGCTACATGAAATTAAATCGTGAGACGGCACAAACGGAACCGATGGGGCCAGAAAAGCTCGAGGTTGAGCGATTGTATATTTTGCCTGCGTTTAAAGGAAAGAAGCTGGGGACACAATTGTTAGAACTGGCGGAAGAGAAAGCTCGTGAATTTGGTAAAAAAGCACTGTGGCTAGGTGTCTGGGAACACAATGATGCGGCGCGGGCATTTTATAAAACGATTGGCTACCGTTATTATAGTCAACATTCGTTTTTTATGGGAGACGATGAACAGACGGATTTTATTTTGTTAAAGGAATTGTAGCAAGAAAATTTAGAAACAAAGATTTCTGATAAAATCAGAAATCTTTGTTTATTTTTTTGACTAAAATTAAGCATTTTTTTATTTTCAAAATGTTATTTTTAAAAACGTAAAAATTGAAAAAGAAGATTTTGAATCTGTGAAAAGTTGTCGATCTTGTGAGAAAACTCTTTTGTCAGTGTCTTTTTTCAGGATGGGTCTCTTCCTGAAAATCCACTTCAGTTTATCTGTTTTGTGTGTGTTTGATTAAAAAATGTTGTGTTGCATTTCATTTAACTGTATAATTTATTTATGTCATTTTTAATAATAAGCGTATTTTAGCATTTGAAAAGAGAATTTGTACATAATATGTGAATAAAAAGATTTGTTTCTTACTTTCTAGAGTGAGAGGACGATATAAAAAAGGTTGCTATTTTTTCGTTCAAAGTGAACAAAGAATCGTTTGTTATTTAGTTGGGGTAACTAATGATTGTTGTTATAAAAAGCGCTTACAATTTGTGTGATGAGAGTAGTACGCATGTTTGTGCAAAAGTGACAAAAAGAGAAGGCAGGGTGTTTTAATAGAAAAAAATTTTTAATAAAAAGGAGAGTTTGTCGTGGAGAAAAATGTGTCTCAAGTAACAGCTCAAGAAGAAACAGCGATGAAAGCACGTGGCTACAATGAGGATTTGTTGCCAAGTAGCCCGAAACAACGGACAATGAGCGCGCGCAATTTTTTTACATTATGGATGGGTTCGATTCATAATATCCCGAATTATGCAGCAGTGGGCGGCTTTATTTTCTTAGGTTTATCGCCGCTGCAAGTTATGCTGGCAGTTGTGTTAAGCTCATTCATTGTAGCAACTTTCATGAATTTGAATGGCGTGGCTGGCTCTAAATATGGCATTCCTTTTGCGATGCACTTACAGTCTACTTACGGCAGTCTCGGGGCAAAACTGCCAGGGTTCTTAAGAGGTTGTGTGGCCGCGATTGCTTGGTTTGGTCTGCAAACATTTACAGGATCGCTGGCTTTATTAATTATTCTCGGGAAATTTTGGCCGAACTTTTTAGAAATTGGTGGATCATTCCAGTTTTTTGGTCTCAGGCTACCTGAATTAATGGCGTTTACTCTTTTCTGGCTCTTAAATGTGGCAATAGGTTTCGGTGGTAGCAAAATTTTGAACCGTTTTACCGCCATTTTAAGTCCGTTGATTTATGTCGTTATTATTGGATTAACGATTTGGGCCATTCGAGCTGGGGGCGGTTTAACACCAATTTTGTCCTATCAAGTTTCTGGTGCGATTCGTTCAGTCAATCCACTGGTGGCGTATCTGATTATTTTTAACTCGGTTGTGGCCGTTTGGTCAGCGCCTGGTGCGAGTGTGGCGGATTTTACTAAGAATGCGCGCTCGACACGTGCTCAGGTTGTGGGGCAAACAGAAGGTTTAGTTGTTGGTTATGGGATTTTCGCTTTTTCCAGTGTGGTTATTCTGTTAGGCGGTTCGCTGTATTTTGGGATTCAAGAATGGAATATTTTAAACATTATTGATCGTTTAGATAATGTGGCAGTGGTGGTCTTAGCCATGTCGGTTTTCTTATTAACGACTATTTCAACGAATGCAACGGGGAACATCATTCCGGCAGGTTATCAATTGGCGGCGCTGTTTCCTAAAAAAATGACGTATAAAAAAGGCGTCATGATTGCCAGTGTTATCAGCTTTCTTATTATGCCTTGGAAACTGATGGAAAACGCCGATAGTATTTTTATTTTTCTGAACGCAATTGGGGCTGTTTTAGGACCAGTCGCTGGTGTGATGATTGCGAATTATTATTTTGTTCAAAAGCAACAAATTGACTTAAATGCTTTATACGTAGATAAACACAAAAAAGAGGAAGCCAATCCTTTTTACGGATTAAACAAGCCGGCATATGTCGCTACTATTCTAGCGTTGGCTCTTTCCTTAAGTGGTCAATTTATTCCACAGGTTAAAATCATTGCTGATATTTCGTGGTTTGTGGGCTTTGCCACAGGTTTTGTGCTGTACTTAGTGTTAAAAAAATGGACTTGGGATTCAAAAAAAGTGAAAGAAACGGCTTATCAGGAGGGAAAATAAATGCAAGCAGAGTTAGTGATTAAAAACGGGTTAGTTATTTTAGAAACTGGAGAAGTCATTACGGATGTCGCCGTTCAAGGAGGAAAAATCGTAGCGATTGGGCAAGACTTGTCAGGAGAACGTGTGATTGATGCGACGGGTTTAGTCGTTAGTCCTGGGATGGTGGATGCTCATGTTCATATTACCGATCCTGGTGGTGGTTACCGCGATGAATGGGAAGGGTATGTCACAGGAACGGCCGCTTGTGCCAAAGGGGGCGTGACGACCTTTATGGAAATGCCTTTAAATCAGATTCCAGCAACCGTGGATAAGACCTCTCTTGAGATCAAATACAAGGCAGGAGAAAATAAACTAAAAGTAGATGTAGGGTCATTTGGCGGCGTGGTCCCGACCAACTTGGCTGGCGGGATTCAGGAACTTGATGAAGGAGGCGTTTCCGGCTATAAATGCTTTTTAGGAACGTGCGGCGATCGTTCAATTGAAGGAGATTTTCAAAATGTCGACGATTATTCACTATATGAAGGAATGAAACAAGTCGCCAAGACTGGCAAAGTGCTAGCAATCCATGCAGAAAATGCGCCAATTACGGATAAATTAGGCGCGTTAGCTTATCAAAATGGCGAAACGACTTTAGCAGCATATGTAGCTACACGTCCTGTGTTTACCGAAGTTGAAGCGATTCAAAAAGCCATTTTATTTGCCAAAGAAACAGGTTGTCGGATTCATATTTGCCATGTGGCTTGTCAAGAAGGCGTGGAAGAAGTTTTAAAAGCCCAAGCAGAAGGGGTAGATGTGACTTGTGAAACATGTACGCATTATTTATATTTTACCACGGATGAACTTGATGCCATTGGTCCAGTTGTCAAATGTTCGCCGCCGATTCGTGACGCGGACCAACAAGCCGCATTATGGAACCACGTGCAAACAGGCGGCATCGCGTTTGTAACCTCTGACCATTCTCCTTGTACGCCAGACTTAAAAGATACAACCAATGCTTTTGAAGCTTGGGGCGGCATTTCTGGTGTTCAAAATAACGTCGATGTGTTATTCGATGAAGCCGTCCAAAAACGTGGTTTATCCTTGAAACAATTCGCGGATATGATTGCAGCAAACCCAGCTGACCGTTATCACTTAGCACAAAAGGGCCGCATCAGTATTGGTAAGGATGCCGATTTTGTACTAATTAAACCTAATGCGCCGTATATCTTAAAAGCAGAAGATTTAGAATATCGAAATAAAATTAGTCCTTACATTGGTCGTGAAATTGGGGCCCAAGTGATTCAAACAATTTTAAGAGGCGAAACAATTTACGCACAAGAAACTGGGGTAACCGAGGCGTTTAACGGCGTATTTATCAAAAATTAAACACCTATTTTAGAAATGAAAAGGGACAGAAGTGTGATTGAATTAGCGCCTCTGTCCATGAGTTAGAGGATGTTTATTGGTTGTTTTGCACAAAAAAAGGCTTAATTTTGTTTGATAAGTACAATGAAGATAACTAGGGAAACGTTTACAATCAGAGTGTAATCAGTCAGGAGGTTTTGTGATGGATTTGGAAAAAGTTTTAAAACAAAGAATCGAAGAGTTGTCAGCAATTGGGAGTGATCCTGCAGGAGGGATGACACGCTTACTTTATACAGATTCGTGGTTGGCAGCACAAAAGTATGTGCAAAGCCAAACTGAGGCGTTTGGACTGGAAACGCAATTTGACGAAGTCGGGAATCTGTTTTGTCGAGTGGCAGGAACGGAATTTCCTCAGGAAACGATTTTAACTGGGTCACATATCGACACAGTAGTTAATGGTGGGACCTTAGATGGTCAATATGGTGTTATTGCTTCCATGACGGCTGTTCAATATTTATTAGACAAATATGGGAAACCACGGCGTTCTCTAGAAGTGCTTTCCATGGCTGAAGAAGAAGGGAGTCGTTTTCCAACGGTTTTCTGGGGAAGCAAAAATGTCGTTGGTGAAGCCAAACGTGAAGAAGTAGTCGACATCTCTGACAACGAAGGCAAAAAGTTTGTTGATGAGATGCATCGCCAAGGCTTTGATTTTCGGCAGGAGCAAACTAGACGTGAGGACATTGAAGCATTTGTCGAAATTCATATTGAACAAGGCAATATTTTAGAGAACGAAAAGCTCCAAGTCGGTGTTGTTCATAGTATTGTAGGGCAACGTCGCTACACGGTTAACTTAAAAGGGCAAGCCAATCATGCAGGCACTACGCCAATGAGTTACCGTCATGATGCGGTGTACGGTTTTGCTAAAATTTGTGCAGAAGCCATTGATCGTGCGAATGAAATTGGGGATCCGTTAGTTTTAACATTCGGTAAAGTCATTCCGAAACCCAATACAGTCAACGTGGTGCCTGGAGAAGTGGAATTTACAATTGACTGCCGTCATACCGACGCTGCTTTTTTACGACATTTTACCGGTGAATTAGAAGAACGGATGAAGACAATTGCTCAAGAATTAGGCTTAACGATTGCGATTGACCGCTGGATGGATGAAGCCCCTGTACCGATGAATCAAGCAATTGTAGAAGTTATTGAACAAAAAGCCAAAGAAGGCAAGTATCAGTATCGTATGATGCATAGTGGTGCTGGGCATGATTCGCAAATTATTGCGCCCCATTACCCGACAGCGATGATATTTGTGCCAAGTATTGGTGGGATTAGTCATAATCCAGCAGAAGCAACGGCATTTCCAGATTTGGTTGAAGGCGTCAAGCTTTTAGCAGATACCTTATATGAATTAGCGTATAAATAAGATAGAAAAGGAAGAATTGTGATGGGTTATAAAAATAATCGAGTTGGTTACCAAAAAGAATTGTTAACATCAAGAGCTGTGATAAAAAAAGACAATTACGCCATTATTCCCCATGATGGTTTGGTGCAAAATGCAGTACCTGGTTTTGAAAATGTCGATATTTCCATTTTGGGATCGCCTAAATTAGGTGCGACATTTGTGGATTACATTGCTACGTTTCATAAAAATGGTCAACAAACAACTGGTTTTGGTGGCGACGGGATTCAAACGTTGGTTTATGTCATTGACGGTCGTTTGCGCGTTTCAGATGGTCAAGAAACTCATGAACTTGAAGCCGGGGGCTACGCCTACTTTACGCCTGAAATGAAAATGTATTTAGCGAACGCACAGGAAGCGGACACAGAAGTTTTCTTATATAAAAAACGCTATCAGCCGTTGGCAGGCCATCAACCTTATAAAGTGGTTGGGTCAATTCATGACCAACAACCAGAAGAATATGAAGGAATGACAGACGTGTTACTTTGGAGTTTATTACCGAAAGAGTTTGACTTTGATATGAATATGCATATCTTATCTTTTGAACCAGGCGCTAGTCATGCCTACATTGAAACGCATGTCCAAGAGCATGGTGCGTATTTAATTAGTGGCCAAGGGATGTACAATTTGGACAATGAATGGTATCCAGTGGAAAAAGGGGACTATATTTTCATGAGTGCCTATGTGCCACAAGCAGCCTATGCGGTTGGCCGTGAAGAACCGCTAATGTACGTTTATTCCAAAGATGCCAATCGTGAACCAGAATTATAAAGAAAAGCCGAATGTAAAGTAATGACCTCGGAACAATAGGATTTGAACACGCAGTGGTGAACGGTAGAGTCCTTTTTCTTGGTAGACGTTACTTTTATTCGGCTATTTTCCTGTTAATTATTTTCCTGAAAGTTCCAGCGCTACCCGTAAGAGTAAACTCGTCTCAGGCTCTTGAATAGAGGTGCCTAATAATTTTTCACATTGATTCATGCGATATTTAATGGTGTTTCTGTGAAGGTAAAGAGCGTTGGCCGTTTTAGTAATTTCGCAATTGAAATCTAAAAAAACTTTCAAGGTTTTTCGTAATTCTTGTAACGTCGGTTCCGTCGGATAGGCCAACTCTTTCAATTGTTGCTGGCAAAAGTATTCAACATCTTCAGTGCCAATCTTTTCAAAAAGTCCAGCTAGGCCTTTGGGATGGAACAATTGCACAGTCGCTGGTTTTTGAGCGTGTAAAGAAGCCTCTAATGTCGAGGAAGCTTCAATATAAGAATTAGGCAAATCTTCTAGGTTTTCATAAGCATTGCCTAAAGCAAAGCGAATGGTAATAGGCAAAGCCTGTTGCAAACGTTCAGCGAGGTTTTGCAAAATCATCAAATGGTCATTTTTCTTAGATTGAAAAATCAAGATACTTTTATTTTGATTTTTTAATTTAAACAAGGCGACATCTGGCAGGATTTCCGGCAATTGTTCTTTGAGCCATTGGAAAATTAGTTGCCCTTCCGCTTGCTGATAACGAATATGGGTTTCATTTTCTGGTTTAGTCACGCCGTAGACAATCGCTAATTGATAATAATCACTGTTTATTAAACGATAATTTTTCCAAAGTTCCAACCAATTTTGATGTTTACTCAGCGCTTCTTGATGTGTATCAAGCAAGCGGTCCAAAAAGTCTGTTTTGAGATGCTCAAAAGATTCAGCAATTTTCTGGTTTTTAAATAACATAAAAGTCAAAACTAAAATGGCCTGATCAATGGCAAATTCAGAAATAGGATAAGGAATCTGTTCAGGAGATAAGACCAATAAATAATAGGGAAAATAATCGTTCACACGAATTGGAAAGCCAGCTACTTGAATGTTTTCTTGTCGCTCATCCTGTAAACGAAAGATTTTCTTTTCTTGTGCCAATTGTTGAAAGTGGTCTTTTGATAATTGTTCGATGAAAAACTCCGCCGATTTTTGATTGCCATAAAAATAATTCGAGTGGGCAATCACCTGTTGCCAAGGACTTAATAAAATAATTGGCGCATTTAAAATTTTCGCAAATTCAGCGATGAAACGCGTAGCATCAACATCTTGCATTAATAATGTTGAAAAACGCTTTTGGATGTCAAATGCTACAGACATCTGTTCGGTTTTGCTATCACGAAGATAGCCTACAATTTCATGCAACAACCCGCCGCCTAGTGGCTGTGTGCTAGGAATTTTAATCAGGGGCAAATCAACGGCACTGGCATAGGCAACAATTTCTGGTGAAATTTCGTCAAGGAACCGCCCAACTTTGATTCCTAAAGCCGTACATTCTGCTTGTTTTAGCGAGTCAATAAAAGGTTTCAATTTTTCTTGATCATCTTTATAAATCATTGCCGTTGTTAAAATCATGACATTTTTAGGGATAAAATCAGCCACATCAGGTGTTTCCGTGATTTCTACACTTTCCAAGGGCTGTGTTAAGTTTGAGTGAGACGATAATAATTGTAAGTCAGAAAATCTTGGTAAAGCCAAGACCTCAGCTAATATTTTCATCACAACAACCTCCTTTTTTTTATAGTATAGCGAAGAATAAAAAGGAGTACAAAAGATAGTTATTGAATATGTCTAAAAAACAAAGTCAAAATAGTGCAAATTGAACAATGAATTTCTGAGTTTTTCCAAAGATAATAAAAGAGAAGAATTAAAAATGAAGTGAGGGATTACTATGTATCAACAACCAAATTTTGTACGGCGAACAATCATGACGCCGGGACCAGTCGAAGCCCATCCATCGGTACTTCGTCAAATGGGTCAACCAATTTTAGGGCAATTTGATCCAGAATTTCTACAGATTATGGACGAAGTTCGGGAAATGATTAAAGTACCTTTTGCCACAAAGAATCAACAAGCCTTTGCCATTGATGGCACGTCACGTTCAGGCTTAGAAGCGGGGTTATTTGCATTGATTGAGCCAGGCGACAAAGTGCTTGTGCCTGCGTATGGCCGGTTTGCTTATTTATTAGGTGAAATTTGCGAACGCGCCCGTGCCGAAGTCATTTATTTAGAAAAGGACTGGCTCGCACCGTTTGAACAAACAACGGTGATTGAAGCGATTAAAGAACATCAACCAAAAATTGTTGCGATGGTCCACGGCGAAACGGCGAATGCACAAATGCAACCACTGGATCAAATTGGCGCCTTTTGTCGGGAAAATGAAATTTTCTTCGTAGTAGATATGGTGGCGACTTACGGCGGTGTCGAAACAAAGGTCGATGATTGGAAGATTGATATTGCGGTAGCAGGCACTCAAAAATGTGTCAGTGTACCTTCAGGACTTTCTTTGATTACTTACAACCAACGTGTGGCCGACTATCTGGCGGGCCGTTACCAAAAAGAGTTAGGGCTTGGCGCGGATGCGCGGAATGAACGGTTCATTCAAAGTAACTACTTGGATTTATCGCAATTAGAAAAATATTGGGGACCAGAGCGCTTAAATCACCATACAGAAGCGACTACAATGATTTATGGGCTACATGAAGGGCTGCGCTTGTTACTTCAAGAAGGCATGGAAAATGTCTACGCACGCCATCGGAAAAACGATCGTATTTTAGTTGAAAGTCTACAAAAAATGGGCTTAGAAATTTTCGGGAAGTTAGACACAAAAACACCAACAGTCATTCCTGTGGTCATTCCAGAAGGAATTGATGGTGAAAAGGTGCGAAGCTTATTACTGGATCATTTTAAAGTTGAAATTGCCTCTTCCTTCGGTGATTTAAAAGGAAAAATTTGGCGGGTCGGTAATATGGGTTACAGCAGTCGCGAAGACAATGTGTTGCATTTTTTAAGTGCCTTTGAGACTGTATTGAAACACCAAGGCTATCAATTTGAAGGCGGTAGCGGTAGTACTCATGCATTGGCTGAGTATTTAAACTAAAAAAGAAGGTAGGACAAAGGTCACTACGTAAAAAAAGCGTAGTGCTTTTGTTCCTTGTGAAACGTTAACCAAAAAAATGATTGGTGGAGGAAAAGAAAATGACAGACAAGACAAAAAGTTCGTTGGCTTATTGGAAAAAAATCGTTATTTTACTATGTATGGGTTGGGTAACAATCTGGATTTATCGTTCCGCGCTTTCTCCTGTTTATCCACAAATTCGCGCGTCTCTAAATGGTAACGCTTCCGATACGGCCCTAGGGTCCATTTCTAGCTTTTATTTTCTCGGTTACGTAGTCATGCAGATTCCTGCAGGCTTCTTGGTAGACAAAATTGGGAAAAAACGTGTATTAATTCCAGGATTTATCTTGTTTGCGCTGGCAGCATTACTGATTGCCCAAGCCCAAACGATTGGAACAATTTACTTAGGTAGCTTATTGGCAGGCTTAGGATGTGGTTCTTTCTATGGCTCGGCTTACTCGTTGACGTCGCAAAACATTCCTCAAGCCAAAAAAAGTTTTGCAACAGCTATTGTCAACAGTGGTTCAGCCGTTGGTTCAGGTTTAGGAATGATTTTATCTAGTTATTTAGTTGCCCAAAAAGGATTACCTTGGCAAGTGATGATGTACATTTCCGCCTTTATGATTATTTGTATGTTAGTGGCTTTTCAAGTGATTATTCGCAATCATAAAGAAGACATGGCCTTGATTCAGCCAACCGTTGTTGATGAAAAAGATAACGGAGCGGTAAAAGAAAAAGTGCCCTTTAAAAAACTGTTTGCGCCACATATGCTATTTGCGTATATTTTATATTTTGGCACTTGTTATGCATATTATATGATTGTGACTTGGTTACCTAATTTTTTAAGTACCGAACGCGGTTTCCAAGGAGCGGCAATTGGATTGTCCTCTTCGCTGGTCGCATTTGCCTCTATTCCAGGAGCGTTATTTTTTAGTCGGTTGGCGGATAAGTACATGCATAAAAAAGTTCAATTCATCGTTGTTTTAGAATTTTTAGCAACAGCTATGCTCTTGTTAACTGTACAAGTAAGTAATGCAACGTTGTTATTAATTGCTTTAATTATGTATGGGTTCTTAGGAAAATTAGCTGTAGAACCGATTATTATTTCTTGGCTAGGTGAAAATGCACCAAAAATTGGAATTGGCACTACTTTGGGCGTTTTTAACTTTTTCGGCATGATGTCATCTGTGATCGCCCCAGCTTTGACTGGAAAAATTTCTGACACAACGGGTTCGAAAGTCATGGGCTTTTATATCGCCGTCGTGATTTTACTAATTGGCACGATTCTTTTTATGCTTGTCAATTTAAAAAAACGCGGGGCAGATTCGTCTAATAAATAAAAAAACAACGCAAACTTATCTTTCGCTGAATAAGTTTGCGTTGTTTTACTTTTTGACAATCATATTGATTGCTTGTGCTAATCGCTCTTCTTGTTCTTTAGGATCTTTTTCAGGATTTTCAAAGCAATGCTTTAAATTTTCCGCAACAATCATCCCCATTACGCGATCAATACTAGAACGGACCGCACTCAACTGAGTGATAACATCGATACATTCTTTTTCTTCATCAATCATTTTTTGAATCCCGCGAATTTGACCTTCTGTGCGGCGTAAACGATTCAGCACTTTCTTTTTTTCTTCAGTCATTTTGCCCCTCCTTAAGAGTAGTGATTGGTTTAAAATATACCTACACGAGGTATTTTTGTCAACTATCTTTTCTTTGAATCTAAAAATGGCAGAAAGCTCTTCAGTTGACAAGTCTAACTTTTTCATGTTAAATATACCCCATAAGGTATATAAGAGAAGGAGAACAAAATGTTATTTCAATTGTTTAAAAAAACGCCAAGTATTTCAACAAAAGAATTGCAGTCACGTTTATCTAAAGAGATAACGTTATTAGATGTCCGGACACCTAGCGAATACCGCGCAGGGCATATTCCACAAGCGATTAATGTCCCACTTAACAAAATTCCCGCCTACAACAAATCCGCTAACGAAGTCTATGTGATTTGCCAGTCCGGCATGCGCAGCAAAAATGCGGCCAAAATTTTAGCGAGAAAAAACTATCACGTGATTAACGTTCGTGGCGGGATGTCCCAATGGTCTGGTCAAATTAAAGGAGGAAAATAAATGAAAATTGTAATTATCGGAGGCGTGGCTGGTGGTATGTCAGCAGCGACACGCTTACGTCGTTTAATGGAAGATGCTGAAATTGTTGTCATGGAAAAAGGCCCTTTTGTTTCATTTGCAAACTGTGGTTTGCCTTACTACGTTTCTGGCGAAATCGCAGAAAGAGAGCAACTGCTTGTTCAAACACCCGAAGCGTTAAAGGCACGGTTTAATTTAGATGTTCGTCCTCACCATGAAGTGGTGGCTATTGATCCAATAGAAAAAGTGATCACAGTGAAACATGAAACAGAAATTTTAACAGAACACTATGACAAATTAATTTTATCACCAGGGGCGAAACCTTTTGTGCCACCAATTACAGGATTGGCAGAAGCCAAAAGTGTTTTTTCATTAAGAAATGTTCCTGATTTAGATCAAATTATGACAGCCTTGACACCAGAAACAAAACGAGCCGTCGTGATTGGCGCAGGCTTCATTGGCTTGGAAATGGCAGAAAACTTGCAAAAACGCGGATTAGAAGTCACTCTCGTGGAAAAAGCGCCTCATGTTTTACCGCCATTAGACGAAGAAATGGCCGCTTTTGTCAAAGCTGAATTAAGTAAAAACAATGTTCAAGTAATTACGGGACAATCTGCGGTTGCTTTTGAAGAAGAAGGGCAAGTGATTCGCTTAGAAGACGGTCAAACATTAGCTTCTGATTTAACCATTTTGTCGGTGGGGGTCCAACCAGAAAATACCTTAGCAGTTGAAGCAGGTGTAGCAACTGGTTTACGTGGCGGTATTGTTGTTGATGAACACTATCAAACGAATCAACCCGATATTTATGCGGTTGGGGATGCTATTGTAGTGAAACAACAAATCACTCAAGAAGATGCGCTGATTTCTTTAGCTTCTCCTGCCAATCGCCAAGGACGTCAAGTAGCGGATGTGATTGCTGGGTTAGATAGAAAAAATCAAGGAAGCATTGGGACCGCCATTGTGCGAGTCTTTGATTTAACCGCTGCTTCAACTGGTTTAAGCGAACGGGCTGCTAAAGCTGCTGGACTAACAACAGCTGTTGTGCATATCAGTGGAAAAGACCATGCGGGGTATTATCCTGGCGCAACAGATCTTCAGTTAAAATTAGTTTTCCATCCTACGACAGGGGAAATTTATGGCGCACAAGGAATTGGGGCAAAGGGCGTAGATAAGCGGATTGATATTCTTGCGACCGCTATTAAAGGACAGTTAACTATTTTTGATTTGCCTGAATTAGAGTTTACCTATGCGCCGCCGTTTGGTTCAGCGAAAGATCCTGTGAACATGTTAGGCTATGCAGCGATGAACCTTGTAGAAGGATTGAGTGAAAACGTTCAATGGTATGAGTTATCCAACGAATTAGCTAATGGAGCTGTTTTATTAGATGTCCGTAATCCCGCCGAACGAGCCAATGGTCAATTTAAAAATGCTGTCTCTATTCCTTTAAATGAGTTAAGAGAGCGTTTGGAGGAATTAGACAAGTCAACGGAGTACATTGTTAGTTGTCACAGCGGTTTGCGTAGTTATATTGCAGAACGGATGCTAAAACAAGCAGGCATCTCAGCCAAAAATTTAGATGGTGCTTTTGCGCTATATCGAATGGTAAAACCGGAGGAACTAGAAAATGTATAACACGATTGGCATGCCTGAATTTTATCAGGAAGCAAAACGAAAAAAATTACCGATTATTGATGTACGAGAAGAAATGGAATACCAACTGGGGCATGTCCCTCAGGCCATCAACTTACCTTTAAGTACTTTAACCGAAAATTATCAGCAATTAGATAAAAACCAACCCTATTATCTGATTTGTCAAATGGGATCGCGCTCCGCACAAGCGTGTGCGTTTCTCAGTCAACAAGGGTATCAAGTAACCAATGTTCTAGGTGGTACATCTGGCTGGTTGGGTCAATTAGAACAATAAAATAACAAAAAACGTTTATCCTTTTACACAGGATAAACGTTTTTTTGTTAAATAAAGATGTGTCAAAACTGTAAGAGGAATGATAGGAAGATGAAGGGACCAGTTTTTTTATTCATTATATACTAAATAAAATGACAAACTCGTCAACAGAAATCAAGGAGGAACAAATAAATGAAAAAGTCAGGCCAGAAGAAGCGAAATAAAAAAGTGTGGTTCGGTATTGGTGCCGCAGTGGTCGTCGTCGGATTTATCGGAGCAAAAACAGTTTTTTCTTCAAAAGAAGTTGAACCTGAATACACAACGTATACCATTACAGAAATGGCCTCATTAAAATTAGATGGTCAAGTGAGTTTTCTAGATACTCGGGATATTTTCTTTGATCCTTCTTTAGGAAAAATTGCCGAAATAAATGTTGAAAATGGTAAAGAAGTCAAGAAAGATAGTCCATTGTTAACGTACAATAACGCAGACATCCAAGCCACAGAAACAGAACAAGCGAATGCTGTTAATCGAAACAATCTTCAAGTCCAACAAGCACAAGAGAACGTTAACTTAGCCACTCAAAAATACAATGAAGCCTTAAACAAAGTTGCTGCAGCCAAGCAAAAATTAAACACCGCAAAAGAGGCTGAAGAGAAAGAAACACTAAATGCGGAAATTCAGCAATTGAATGAAGCCGTTAGTGCTGCGAATAGTGAAGTCGCCCAAGCTAACCAAGCCCTTCAATTAGCCAACAGTGATGCCGTCGGAGCAGCAAACACGCTTGAACAAACACGTGGCAAAGTCAACACAGTCGTTACAGCACCAATTGATGGCCAAGTCACTGTTGATGCTAGTGCCATGAGTAGTACCGACAAACCAGTCATTAAAATTGCAACACAAAAGAAAAATATTCAAGGAAAAGTAACCGAATATGATTACGATAAATTACAGACAGGGGAAGAAGTAACAGTGACGACCGTTGGTTCAGGTAAATCAGCACCAGGCAAAATTGTTTCCATTGCGCAAACCCCAATAGCTAAAAATGAAGGCAATCCAGTAGTGAGTTATCAATTTACAGTAGAAGGTGATTTTCCTTGGGCAGAAGGCTTGTCTACTAGCATCGCTGTGCCGCAAAAGCAAATGATTATACCGACAGCAGCAATCCAAAAAGAAGGCGAAAAAGAATCTGTCTATGTTTACAAAGCGGGCAAAGCGAAAAAAACACCGATTGAAACAGAAACAAATTTAGGTCGTAAAGTTGTCAAAAGTGGCTTGAACTGGAAAGACCAAGTGATTGCCAATCCCAATAAAGAATTAAAAGATAATCAAGATGTTCAGGTAGCTGCCAATGATTAAGCTAGCCCATATTCATAAATATTATTATTCCGAAGAAGAAACACTGCATGTGTTAGATGATATTAACCTCCAAGTAGACGCTGGAGAATTTTTAGCGATTATGGGTCCTTCTGGTTCTGGGAAATCGACTTTGATTAATTTGCTAGGCTTTATTGATAAAAAGTTTGAAGGAACGTATTTATTTGAAGATCGTGAAATTGGCGACTTCTCTGATAAGGAACTATCCCGAATTAGAAATGAAGCAGTCGGCTTTGTCTTTCAGAATTTTAGTTTAATTGAAACACTAACAGTTGAAGAAAACATTGAATTGCCTCTTTTATATAGTGGGTTAACCCCAAAAGAAGCCAAAGATCGTGTCCACGAAGTTCTGACAAAAGTCGGCTTGCCAGATAAAGGCAAGAAGCATCCAAAACAACTTTCGGGCGGACAACAACAACGTGTGGCCATTGCGCGTGCGATTGTCAATCGGCCAAGTTTTATTATTGCAGATGAACCAACTGGGGCTTTAGATAGTAAAACATCGGAAGAAATTTTAACGCTCTTTCAGCAATTAAACAATGAAGGTGTCACCATTATTTTAGTGACACATGATGAAGAAACAATTGAATACTGCAATCGTTTGATTAAAGTTCGTGATGGAAAGATTTTAGAGGAGGTGCTGACATGAAACGTTCAATTATTTGGAAAACCGCCTTCCGTTCCATTTTGAAAAATAAGCGACGCAGCTTGTTAACGATGCTAGGGATTGTCATCGGGATCGCTTCGGTGATTACCATCGTGGCTATCGGTAACGGCTTTAAAGAAGACATGGTCGATAAATTATCCGCTGAAAAACAAAAAGAAAATGTGAAAAAGATTTCTTTTTCGGCCTACAACACTTCGGATATGTTTAGTGACCAAGCGATGTTTACCGATAATGATTTAGGGGTCGTGCGCATGGTTCCTGGCGTAGAAAAAATTGATTTTGATCAAAGAGAAGTTGATGGCGCTCAAAAAGGTACACTGAATTTTCAAGCAGGACCGAAAAATCTTTCTGTAACCTATGAACTTGCCGACAAAACCACCAAAGAATTGTTGGCGGGACGCCAACTGAATGATGGAGACAATGCAAAACTGGATAAAACAGTGGTGGTTGATGAACTGGTTGCCAAAGAACTCTACCAAGACCCAACTGCAGCAGTTAATCGAACTTTTCCATATAAAGAGCAACTTTTTACCATTGTTGGCGTGACAACCAATACCAGCGGTGCCATTGGTCCAGGTAATGATGACTCATTGCTTTATTTTCCCAAAAAGACCTATGAACATTATTTCGGCAAGCTAAAAGATACATCTACGTTGAAGCTAACAGTGGCACCTGGCTACCAACCAGATCAAGTATTGAAAGAAACAATAAAAACTCTCTCTCAACAAGGAACCATGAAAAACAGTGGGACGTATCAAGAATATAATGTTAAAGATACCATCAAAGAAATGGGCTCTTTATTAAATAATTTAACCTTGTTTATTTCCGCAATTGCGGCTATTTCACTGGTAATTGCTGGGGTCGGCGTTATGAATATGATGTACATTTCGGTCTCAGAACGGATTAAGGAAATTGGTATCCGACGTGCATTGGGCGGGACAGCCAGTGATATTAAAAAGCAATTCTTAACAGAAGGGATTGCCTTGACCTTAATCGGCGGAATTACTGGTTATCTTTTAGGAATGATTATTGCCTACTTAGCCTCAATGGCACTACCGTTTTCTGTTCGACCAGATTTAATGACCGTTTCATTAGCCATTGGGATTTCTGTCTTTATCGGGGTTGTATTTAGCTATTTCCCTGCCTCGGCAGCTTCGAAAAAAGACTTGATCGATATTATGAAATAAATATAAACAGCAAAGAAACAGCCACTTTTGGCTGTTTTTTTTAGTGAAAGTAGAAAAAAATCCAAAGATTTCAAGAGAAAATAGCTAACAAACGTCAAAAGGTTGGTATTAGCTACCAACCTTTTGACGTTTGTCAGCTAAATAAAAAAAGAAAAAATTAAAAAAATAGCACGTTGAGGATTAAATAACAAACATTTTTTAAATAAGACTATTGGAAATCCTTTATAAATCGGGGATTATAGGAATGACTGTTAATGACTGATTTGCTTGTAAATTTCTAAATTTTAATTCGAAAAAATTCCAGTATACTAAATATATCAAAACAAAACACGAAAATTGAGAAAATTTTGAACTAAAAAAGAATTAAGGAGGAATCAAGAATGAAAATAATGGTCATCACAAAAAATATTTTATCAGAAACTGCTTTTCAAAACCGCTTACAGCATTTAGATCACCAAGTTTTTTGTACGACGTGTTTGATTGGTGAAATTAAGGAAAGTCATTTGTTTTATCGAAAATTTGATGCAATCATTCTCAGCGAAACGATTCCTCGCAAAGAACAATATTTATATCTAAAGGAATTAGCCAGAGTTAAAACGCCGTTGTTTCTTCGCTCGGAAGACATTCCTACCTCGGAAGAATTGAGCATTAGCTATCAATATGGCATTCTCAATTGGTTACGATTGGATGCGACTTTGGATACATTAAGAGAAAATCTCCTTTTGGCAGAATTAAATAAACCCATCCAACGAGAAGATGAAAAGTTAGATGTAGAGGGGATAAAGCTAACAGCCGCAGAACGTACACTACTGGCTGTCTTGTATAGTACGCCAAAAGAACACTTACCAATGGAACGCCTTTGTAAATTAATATATGACACAGAAGAAACAGCCAATAATCGAAAAAAAATGACCAAACAGCTGACAAAATTAAATAAAAAAATTCAAGTAGGGGGCTTTAAAAAACAAGGTATCCAAAATACACGGTATAAAGGCTACAAACTGCATCCGCAGTTGCTTCCTTACATTGGCGAATTATTTACTTAAAATAGAGAAGCACTTGACGAATGAAAATCACCATCACAGGATGCCCTTTAAAAACCATGCTATACTAATACTGAATAGTATAGGAGGTGGGTCTGTATGAAAGACGGACTATATTGGGTACAACAATTAAAAGAACAGAAAGTAAGTCACACAGAACTCTTAAAGGATATTGAGAAAAAAGTCCAAAAGTTAAATCCAAAGATCAATGGCTTTGTAACCTTTGACAGCCAAGAAGCAGAAGCAACTTACCAAAAAAATAAACAGCAGGACACACTATTTGCTGGTTTGCCATTTCCTTTGAAAATGTTAGGCCAAGAAAAAGCGGGGTGGTCGGCAACGGCCGGCTCGCAACTTTTTAAAAATAGTACTGCAACAACGACCTCTAACTTTGTCAAACAAGCAGAAACGATTGGTTTGATGCCTTTAGGACAAACCAACGCTCCAGAGTTTGGCTTTAAAAATATTACGGACCCTGCGCTTTACGGGTCAGCCCGCAATCCTTGGAACCTGGAACATTCGCCAGGCGGTTCCAGTGGCGGCGCTGCCGCAGTTGTCGCTAGCGGGATTGTTCCTATCGCCGGCGCTAGTGATGGCGGTGGCTCCATCCGAATTCCCGCCTCTTTTAGTGGCTTAATTGGCTTAAAACCTAGCCGTGGCTCCATGCCTGTCGGCCCAGAAGGCTGGCGGGGCTGGCAAGGTGCCTCGATTGACTTTGCGTTGACTATTTCTATGAGAGACACCAAAGCATTATTTTATGGCCTACGTGGTAGCCACAGTGGCGCCCCCTACCAAGCGCCCTTGGCAGAATGGCAAACACACCCTAAAAAACAACGGCTAAAAATTGCTCTGTGTACCGCTTCGCCTACCGGCTCAATGATTTCGCCAGAAGCAACACAAGCGGCGAAACAAGCGGCTGATTTTCTGGCAGCCGCTGGCCATGAAATCATTGAGATTCCTTATCCAGTCGATGGTGCAGCGCTGATTCGCTCCTATTATCAAATGAACGGCGCAGAAACTACAGCGATGATGAATAGCATTCAACAGGGGCTCGGGCGCCCAATTCGTAAAGAAGAAATCGAACCTTTTTCATGGACCATGCATCAATTCGGCCAAAAGATTCCAGCAGCCACCTATGTTCATTCATTACAGTTGTGGGATCAAGCAGCAGTAACGATGGAAGAACTTTTTCAAAAATTTGATCTGTTTTTATCACCAACAACGGCTTTTTCAGCACCAAAAATTAACGAAGATTTGCAAAGTGAGCACATTCGTCAACGAATGGCGCAAGCAGCAGAATTAACAGAAGCAGAATTAGCTGAATTAATCTATGATTATTTTGATAAAAGTTTACAGCTAACACCATATACTCAACTAGCGAACTTGACAGGACAACCAGCCATCAGCTTGCCCACACATGTTACGGCAACGGGGTTACCCTTAGGTATTCAATTGCTGGCTGCTCGTGGACGTGAAGATCTCTTATTCCAAGTAGGCGAACAATTTGAGCAAGAAGGAAAATTTAAATTACCAGAAAGTTACCGCTAAATAGGGTGTTATTGTGACCAAATTTCAGATAAAATAGACACAAGACAAAAAACTGAGGTGGAAAAATGCTGTACGTAGTGAGACATGGTGAAACAGATTATAATGTGGCCCGTAGAATTTGTGGTCATGCGGAAGCGCAATTGACCGAAAAAGGCTATCAACAAGCGGAATTGGTAGCTGAAAAAATTGCCAAACAAGGAATTCAAATCGACCGTTTACTGGCGTCGCCTTTAAAACGGGCGCAAGAAACAGCACGTAAAATTGCGGAACGAAATCAATTGACGATTGAAACAGAACCTCGTTTAATTGAGATGAATTTTGGTATTTATGATGGTGAACCGATTGAAACAACGGCTTTCCAAGAAAATCGTTCTGAGATTTCCTTGCCGTTTCCAGAAGGGGAATCAGTCCTAGATGTCGCGGGTCGAATTTATCCCTTGATTGAGGAAGTCTTGGCTTCAGAGGAAACTTACCTATTTGTTTGCCACAATGCGGTCATGCGAGTCATTGATAACTACTTCAATGGTAAAAAAATCCAAGATTTCTTGGACTTTCATTGTGAAAATACACAACTTGTACAATACGGAGAATAAAAATCAAGTCTTTAATCTTTTGGTTAAAGACTTGATTTTTTTTTATGGTAGATAAGAAACCGCTTCCGTTTTAATGTATAATAAATTAACTTTTGGATCAAAAAAGAAATGGGGAAAAGACTATGAGAATTGATAATATTCATCAAGCGTTAAAACAGTTTCACGTACAAAATCCAAGTAGCAAAGAAACCTTGTTGCCCGCAACGGCTTCGCAATTAAGTCAGACCTCTGGATATACCCGAACCGCTGTTAGTGAAGAGCTTTCAGAATTAGTGAGAAAAGACCAAGTCGTTAAAGTTAAATCTAGACCAGTGTTATTTTTTGATAAAGACTACTTAGAGGAACAGTTTCCTTTTTTTAAAAGTAGCACGTGCTACGATTCCCTCGCTTCGCTGCAAGAGGACATTTATCAACAGACAGAACAGATACATAAGAAAAAGCAACTACTGAAAATGAATCCATTTGCGAACGTAATTGGTTTTGATGGGAGCTTAGCAGACGCCATCAAGAAGTTGAAAGCCGCTATTTTATATCCGCCTAATGGCTTGAATATTTTACTTACTGGAGAATCTGGGGTGGGCAAAACCTTAATTGCAGAACAATTACACCAATTTTATCAAGTTAAAATGAACCAAGAAGTCCCGTTTATTTATTTTAATTGTGCAGAATATTTCAACAATCCAGAATTATTAACTTCGCATCTGTTTGGCTATAAAAAAGGCAGTTTCACTGGTGCCGTCAATGACCAAAAAGGCTTAGTGGAGTTGGCAGATGGCGGTTTTTTATTTTTAGATGAAGTCCATCGATTAACGAGCGAAGGCCAAGAAAAATTGTTTACAGTTTTGGATAAAGGGTATTTTACACGGATGGGCGAAGCCGAAAAACAAAGAAATGTATCGATAAAATTTATTTTTGCAACAACCGAAGCAGTCAATCAACATTTTTTGAAAACGTTTTTAAGAAGGATCCCTGTGACATTAGCCATTCCAGCTTTAGCCGAGCGCTCTTTGAAAGAAAAAATTCAATTGATTTTGTCCTTTTTCTTAGAAGAAAGTCAACGGATTCAAAAGAATATCCACATTCGTTATGAGGCGTTGAAACAATTAACGTTTACTCATTTTGAAGCCAACGTTGGTGAATTGAAAGCGGCGATTCAATTTATGAGCGCACAAGCCTATTTAGAAGTGTTCGACCAATTAACGGAAACTATTTGCATTGAAGCAAACGAGGGGACAGTCAAAGAGCAACCTGATGTAGAAAGTCTGCTGGCTTTTAATGAGTGGATACCTAACGATGGCCTCACGATTCAATACAACCATTTTTATTTAAGCAGTCAAGAGTTACTTAAATCAGAAAGTCTGAAAAATGATCGTTTTTATAATTTTCTATTGAAAGAATATGCAGATTTGAAGAAATTAACTCTTTCGACAGAGGATGCGCTAGCAATCATGCAAAACAAAGTCGAGCAACTTTATGATATGGATATTTTTGCTCAAGAACCGCTAGCCATAGAGGCCATTGACGAAACATTGCAGCCAAAAATTCAAGAAGCCATTGTCTTTTTTGAACAATTAATCCAAGAAAAATTGACAGAGGATTTCCAGAATATTTTAATTGTCCACCTTTATTCTGCTGTTTTTTATTCTGCACAAATGAATGAAACATTTTATTCAGATACCAAAAATATCTATTCTGGCAAAGTAACCCAGTATCAAGCTGCTAAGACCATGGTGGACTTTCTACAAACATTGTTTGGGATTTCTTTTGCTGATACGGAAATTCTCTTTTTTGATCTATTTATTCGTAAAGTCACAGCTAAAAAAAGAGCGCACTCAGTCGAAGAAAACTGTGGCGTTATCGTCGTTGCTCATGGTACCGCGACGGCCAGCAGTATGGTTGAGTACACCAACCTTTTGTTTTCAACAACGGTCATGCGTGCAGTTGATATGCCGATTAATCAATCCGTGGAAGAAACATTAGAAAAAGTCCGTGCAATTGTAAAGCAAAATCAGTATAAAAAAATTATTTTAATGGTGGACATCGGTTCCCTGGTTTACTTTGGTAATGCTATCAGTCAAACGTTTCAAATGGAAGTGCTGCTAATTAGCAATATCAATCTCTTAACATTGCTAGAAGTGGCCCGAGAAGTCATTTATGAATCGACGGCGTTTGAGTATCTATTACCAGTCTTAAAAGAAAAAAATCATCGCGCTTTGATTTGCAGTAAAGGTCGCTTCAACGAGGCAAAAGTTCTCATTATTTCCTGTCTAACTGGCATGGGGACTGCTATTAAAATTGAACAGTTGTTACTAAAAACTTTTCCTAATGAATTACTAACGAATGTACGCATCATTACTTTAGAGAAAAGAGAAGTGGAAGACATTGATCGCTTGCATTCTTTTGTTCGGAAAGAAGAGAAAATCGTTGGCATCATTGGCACCGTAAAGACAGAAGTGCCAGATATTCCGTTTATTTCTTTACAAGATTTACTATCGAAGCGGGGCATTCAGCTAGTTTTCGAATTATTAGGCCATCATTTAGAAGAAAAACAAAACCAAGAGTTACTAAAGAAAGTTTCAGCTAAATATATTCAAGGATTATCAATCGAAGCTATTACAGACTTACTAACGGTTTTGAATCCGACAACCATTTCAATCGAATTAGCTAAGATTTATTCAGACATTTGCTTGCAAACTAAAATAAAAAGTGACGAAAAGGTTTTACTTCGTTTTATCATTCATTGTGCTTGTATGTTAGAACGGCAATTGTTGAATCCAGAATATGACCCGACAGCTTATGAAGTGTCATATCGAGAGTTGCCAGAAGCTGTATCTGTCATAAAAATGGCGTTTCGACCGCTTGAAGTGTCCTATAATCTGTTGATTCCACCTTTGGAAGTGCGCTATATTTATGAATTGCTCTTTGAAAAGGCTTAATTCAAACGGAAATGAAAGTTGGCACACTTATTGCTTTTAATAAAATGATTAATTAGCAAAGGAGTTTGTTTATGGAAAATGAACCAATTTTACTTTTAACACACAATGGTTGGGGCTTGGAATTAGTCAAAAGCGTCCAGATGATTGTAGGAGAAGTCACAAATGTACATGAAGTAGCATTACAAGCAGAGGATTCACTGGGGGATTATTTAGAACGAGTCACAGAAAAAATTGACCAATTAACGTGGCACAACCAGTTGCTAATTTTAACAGATGTTAAAGGCGGCACACCTAGTAACGTTGCATTACGTTTATCAAAAGATTATGACCTCCTGATTGTGTCCGGATTATGCACATCGTTATTATTAGAATCCGTCATGAAACAAAGTGGTCCTGGGTTTCGTTTACAAGACGCAGAAATGATTCAACAAGCAGCAGTAGACAGTTGTCAAATTTTAGAAATTCCAAAATAAGAAAGTACAGGTGAACAGAATGTCAAAAATCGTATTAACAAGAGTCGATAGCCGTTTAATCCATGGACAAGTAGTGACTAAATGGTTACAACAATCAGGTGCAAATGAAATTTTGGTAGTGAGTGATGAACTAGAGCAAGATGAATTTTTACAAAGTATTTATTTAATGGCGGCGCCTCCAGGGGTTTCTGTAGTAATTAAAGGGATTGAAAATGCCAAAGAATATTGGGAATCGCAAGAAAAGGAAGAGAAAAAGGTGTTATTTTTAGTGCCAGATTTAACGACCTTAAAAGCGATGGTGGACCAAGAAATTATTAAAGAGGAGATTCAAGTTGGTGGCTTAGGTGGCGGACCAAATCGGAAAAATGTTTTAAAAAATATCAATTTATCTGAAGAAGATGTTGCAATTTTGACTGAACTTTTAACGAAGGGCATTCATGTTTTCTTCCAAGCGATTCCCGAAGAAAATCCGCTACCAATTCAAAAATTAATTGAAAAATATCAATCACTATAATCAGAGAAAAAGGAGAGAATCATATGGGCGTTTTAGGTGTTTCAATTATTATGGGACTTTATTATTGGTTTGCACGTTTGCGTTTTGGGTACACATTTTCAGGCATGCTGTCTCAGCCATTAGGTGCAGCGTTGGTGGCTGGTTTAGCAACAGGAAAACTTAGTGAAGCAATGGTTGTGGGGGCGGGGATTCAACTTGTTTATCTCGGAGTCACCTCCACACCGGGCGGCAATGTGCCTAGTGATCCGGCTTTAGCTTCAGCAATCGCGATTCCGATTGCTTTAGGTGTGGGAATGAATGCCGAAGCTGCCGTTGCACTAGCTGTTCCTTTTGGTGTGTTAGGCGTCTTTATGGATCAATTACGGCGCACCATCAATGCGACGTGGGTGCATATGGCTGATAAATATGCGGAAGAGTTAAATTATGGGGGGATTTACCGAGCTGCGTTTGTTTATCCAGCTTTAGCGGGATTTTTAATTCGCTTTCCGTTAGTTTTTGCGGCGAACTTTTTTGGTCAATCTGTGGTGAATAAAGTCTTAGAAGTTATCCCAGCATGGTTGATGCATGGCTTTGAAGTAATGGGTGGTATTTTACCAGCGTTAGGCTTCGCCTTAACAATTATGGTAATTGGCAAGAAAAATTTGATTCCTTATTTTTTAATCGGTTTTGTTGCAGTAGTATATTTTGGCGCAGAAGTTATGGCCGTCGCTATTTTAGGAATCTGTATTGCCTTTTTAGTTAGAAACAAGGCATTGAGTGAGGAGGCAGCATAATGGAACAAATGACACAAGCAAATGAACAACAATTGGAACAGAAAAAAATTACTAAAAAAGAATTATCCAAAGCCTTTTGGATTTATCAACTAGGCTGTGAATTATCAAATTCTTATGAACGTCTTCAAAGTTTAGTTTTTTGTGCATCGATGATTCCTGCAATTAAAAAACTTTACGCAGACGATGAAGAACAACAAAGAGAAGCTCTGAAACGTCATTTGAATTTTTTTAATACTGAAGGAACAGTAGGGGCTTCCATTCAAGGGATTGCAATTGCTATGGAGGAAGAAAAATCCAATGGCGCAGCGATCTCTGATACGGCGATCACATCGATTAAAACTGGGCTGATGGGTCCACTGGCTGGGATTGGCGATTCGATTATTTGGGCAGCATTAATGCCGTTAATCATTTCCATTTTTATTCCAATGGCTAAAGGAGGTAACGTGATTGGAAGTATCGGTCCGTTGGTTCTGTACACAGCCATTACATTATACATCAGTTGGACGTTAGTGAATAAGTCCTATACATTAGGGCGTAATTCAATCTTAAGTTTGTTAAAAGACGGCAAAATTAAGCAAGTCATTTATTCAGCGAATGTTTTAGGAATGATGATGATGGGCGCTTTAAGTGCGAGTTATGTTAAAATTGCTAGCCCGATGACGTTTAAAGTTACTGGCGGTGCCACAATTGTTTTACAAGATATCCTAGATCAAATTATGAAAGGCTTACTTCCTTTAGCAGCAGTCATGGCTATTTATTTTTTCATGGTAAAAAAAGGCCCACGTTACGGTATCATTATCGGCACGATAGTCTTAGTTAGTTTGGTCACTTCATTCTTTGGTTTGTTATAAAGGAGAAAATAATGAATAGTTACGAAAAATTTTACTTAAAAGAAGTCATTAATGCTTCTGGCAAAATGACCATTCTAGGTGTCTCCAAAGTTTCGGAGGCAGTCCTCGCGGCTCAACGATTCGGTGGTGAACATTTCTTTGAAATGAGTGAACTTAGTCTGCAAACAGGGGCCTTTTTAGCCAACTTGTTGAAGGTAGAAGATGCCCAAATCGTTTCCTCGGCTTCGGCGGGGATTGCCCAATCGGTGGCTGCCCTGATTGGAAAAGGCAGCTTGTACCACGCGTATCATCCCTATACAGAAAAAATTGAACAGCGGGAGATTGTTTTACCTAAAGGGCACAACGTGGACTACGGCACGCCTGTAGAAGTCATGGTAGCGCAAGGCGGCGGCCA
>NZ_JAHLRI010000028.1:0-31981 GCF_018919685.1 Enterococcus sp. S183_ASV_20 | reverse complement strand
CACGTATATTGATGACGGCATTTCAGGACAAAAATTGTACCGCGATGAATTTCAACGCTTATTAGAAGATATAAAAAAGAACAGAATAGATATTATTTTGTTTACCAAATTAGATCGATGGTTTAGAAATTTACGTCATTACTTAAATATTCAAGAAATATTAGATAATTCTGGCGTAACATGGCTTGCCGTTTCACAACCATTTTTCAATACTGATACTGCTTATGGGCGTTCCTTTGTTAATCAGTCAATGAGTTTTGCTGAATTAGAAGCACAAATGGCATCTGAACGTATCAAAGCAGTATTTGAAAACAAAATTAGAAAGGGAGAAGTGGTAACTGGTAGCGTTCCTTTTGGTTATAAAATCTGTGATAAGAAGTTAATACCTAACGAAAATGCACCTATAGCAAAAGACATTTTTAAACATTATTCTATTCACAACAGTATACGCCTAACTGTTGAATATCTATTCAATGAATATGATATTACAAGAAGTTCTCGAACAATCAAGCACATGTTAAGGAATAGAAAATATATAGGTGAAGTTTCTGGTAACAAAAATTATTGTCCTCCCATAGTAGATAAGGAAACCTTTGAGAAGGTTCAAAATCTATTAGATAAAAATATTTCATCTATAGCAAAACGTACTTATATCTTTTCAGGACTGGTAGTATGTAGTTGTTGCGGTAAAAAAATGACTGGACGTTATCGAAAAAGAAAATATATTAAAAAAGATGGCACAGTGATGTATTATACAAAAAAAGTATACCGTTGTAACGGAAACACTTATAAAAGAAATAAATGCCCAAATAAGATAAATATAGCTGAAGAGATACTTGAAGAGTATTTATTAAACAACATTAAAGCAGACGCGGAAAACTTTGAAGCTAAACAGAAGAAAATAGCAGTTTCTGCTCCTGAAAAAAACAATAATTCAAAAATACTAAAGAAAATAGAACGGTTAAAAAAAGCGTATCTTAATGAGGTTATAAGTTTAGACGAATATAAGAAAGATAGAAAAGAGCTTGAACAGATGATGATTCAAGTCAAGCCTAAGGAAACTATAGTATTTAAATCAAATTGGTTTAACAAAAATATAGAAAGTACTTATCGTGATTTCGATGAAGAAGAAAAAAGATTTGTTTGGAGATCAGTACTTAAAAACTTAATTGTAGACCCTCATAGCAAAATAACAATTAATTTTTTAACAAAAAATTAGCCACTTTTAGGAACTGTCCTACTAGTAACGCTTGGCGCTATCAACGCAACAGCCATTAAAAAATGCATGCCCCACTTCACTTTTTTAAAGCTCAACTTTTTCACAAATTTCCTCCTTGTGTTTCAACCCATTTGCAACAAACAATTGTCAAAGTAACAAACAACAAAAAGAGCCTTCCCCCATCACGCTGCTCTTCTTTTCCTATCATAATATATCCGTTAAATAAAAAACAGTAAATTCCGTTAAAATAAGATGTTTTTCCTGTAAATTGTTTTTATTTTTGGACAATATAGCGGATTTGTTTGTGAAAAAAATAGTAATTTTGACCAAAACACGAACTTTATAAAAAAAGAAAGTCTTTTTATATTGGAAAAGCGGAACAAAAACTATTTTTTTGAAAAAAATAACTAAAAATACCGAATAAACAACATTGGTCTAGTCCTTGGACGTCTCTAAACAAATACTAGCAGCAATTGGTCTAGTCTTTAAGGAGGAAAAAGAACGCTCTTTTGCTTAAGCAAAAGAGCGTTCTTTTTTATTTGAGATTAATCCTTCATATAAGGTAACTTTTTAGCATAGCCTTCTTTATTCACTTGACGTGCCCGGGCAATCGCCAAATCTTCTGAAGGGACATCTTCTGTGATAGTTGAACCAGCAGCAGTCACCGCATGATCACCAATCGTGACTGGCGCAACAATGTTCGTTGCAGAGCCAATAAACGCGTGATCACCCACGACTGTTTGGTGTTTATTTTTGCCATCATAATTAACAAAAACAACGCCGCAACCGACATTAATATCTTTGCCTAATGTTGCATCACCAACGTATGTTAAATGGCCCACTTTTGTGCCTTCATCGATTGTTGCATTTTTTACTTCCACGAAGTTACCAATGTGTACGTTTGCCCCCACATCTGCTTTAGGACGTAAATGTGCATACGGACCCACATCGGCCCCCTCGCGAACCACACTTTCTTCAATCACAGACTGTTTAACAACCACTTGATTGCCGATGTGACTATCAACGATTTCTGAATGTGCGCCAATCAAGCAATCTTCGCCAATCACTGTTTTTCCTTTGATAGTGACTCCCGCTTCAATGACTGTGTCTGAACCAATTACCACGCCTTCATCAATATACGTTGTATCTGGATCAATAAATGTAACACCATTTCGCATATGCATTTCATTTAAACGACGATGCATAATTTTATTAGCAGTGGATAAAGCGACACGATCATTTACACCCATTGCTTCGTCAAAGTCTGCCATTTGATAAGCAGCGACAGCTTTGCCTTCTTTTTTCAAAATTTCAATGATATCTGTTAAATAGTATTCCCCTTGTGTGTTGTTTGTATCTGTTTTCGCTAACGCTTCAAACAATGATTCATTATCAAAACAGAAGGTTCCTGTATTAATTTCTTGAACACGTGCTTCTTCTTCACTGGCATCTTTTTGTTCCACGATTCGTTCAACAATGCCCACATGGTCACGAATAATTCGACCATAGCCTGTTGGGTCTTCCGCATGCGCTGTTAAAATAGTCGCACTTGCATTCTTACCTTGATGGTAATCGAATAAGTTTTTCAAGGTTTCTGCAGTTAATAACGGCGTATCCCCTGTAATAACTAATGTTGTTCCTTGTTTGCCACCTAATAACTCTTGTGCTTGCATGACTGCATGCCCAGTTCCC
This sequence comes from Enterococcus sp. S183_ASV_20, assembly GCF_018919685.1. Lineage (NCBI taxonomy): Bacteria > Bacillati > Bacillota > Bacilli > Lactobacillales > Enterococcaceae > Enterococcus > Enterococcus sp. S183_ASV_20. The sequence continues at coordinate 29,070 of NZ_JAHLRI010000028.1, read as the reverse complement.
AATTGTTCAGCTTGTAAGGCATATTGACTACGTTCGCCTAAATGGCTTTTAATCATTTCCGCCCCGTGTCCAACGATCGTCACGATTTCTGTTGGTTCTGTTTGTTCTACTTGATCTAAAATATGTTCGACCATTGGTTTACCAGCAACTGGATGCAATACTTTATAAAGTTTAGATTTCATGCGTGTTCCTTTACCAGCTGCTAAAATAATTGCGTATCTATTTTCCACGTTTGCCACCTCAAATTAACTAAATTGTTTGATTTTCTTCTAAATCGTCCTCATTATACCTTTTCTAGTTTATCTTACTCTTTTGTCTTTTTCAACAAAATAAGGCATTTAAAAGGTAGACCAATTTATTTTCTCATCTTTTTTTAAAGGAATAAAACAGAAAAAAAGAACCTGAAAATGGAATGGACCATTTTCAGGTTCTTTTTCAAATTATTTCTCTGTGAAATAGTTTCCTGGGACTACGCTAATCGTTTTTGTTTGTGTATCCACATCTTCCACGTACAATAGCGAAGTATAGTCATCGATTGCACGACGGCCATTGAATTTTGACTCAGCAAAAACGGTAATGCCCACAAGTTCTGCTTCAAATTCTTCAATCATACTCTTCATACCATTGACGGTGCCGCCGCCTTTCATGAAGTCATCCACGACTAAAACTTTTGATCCGCGTTTTAAGCTGCGTTTTGAAAGTTCCATTTTTTCGATACGTTCTGAAGACCCTGATACATAGTTCACGCTCACCGTTGAACCTTCAGTAATCTTAGAATCGCGACGAACAATCACAAACGGAACATTTAAGTAATAAGACACAGCTTGCGCAATTGGCACTCCTTTAGTCGCAACGGTCATTACCGCATCAATTTGTTTGCCTAAATATTTAGAAGCAATAATCCGGCCCACTTGTCTTAATAAATTCGGTTCCCCAAGTAAATCTGAAAGATAAACATAACCCCCAGGTAATAAGCGATCTTGTTCTGACAAACGATCACACAAATCCATAATCAACTGCTCCGCTTCCTCATAAGGAATTTCAGGGATAAAGCGGACACCGCCTGCAGCGCCTGGAATCGTTTCTAAAATACCTGTTCCACGTTCTTTAAATGTTTTTTTAACAATTGCTAAATCTTCACTAATGGAAGACTTGGCAGATTGGTATCGGTCAGCAAAATATGTCAAAGAAACCAATGTATGGGGATGATCTAAAAGATATTGGGTCATATCGATTAATCGTTCACTTCTCCGAATTTTCAAATTCGTCACTCCTTTTCATTCTATCGTTCCTTATTATAAGGGGTTTAACCGAAAAATTCGAGGATTTTTTTCAAATAACTGAAAATAGTTCGCCATTTCTTTTAAAAAAAAGAAATAAAAGAGAAAAACTTTCGTTTTTCTCCTTAGTTTCTTTGCATTTTTTGTTTTCGTTGGACCATAACAACCACTCGGCGATAAATATTGACTAATAAGAATAAACCAATAAAAATTAGGGTAATACTTGCACTCGGTGGTGTTTCCAAATAATACGAGCTAGTCAACCCTGTTAGCATGCCAATCAAGCCCATAAACACACTGATAATAATCACCGTGTTAAAACCTTTACCAATTCGCATACCTATTGCAGCTGGTAAGACCATAATTGCTGAAATTAACAAGGCTCCCGCAATCGGAATCATCACAGCAATCGCCACACCAGTAATTACATTAAAAAGCATCGACATCCAATGAATAGGTAGCCCATCAACATGAGCAGTATCTTCATCAAATGTTAAAACATACATTGGGCGTTTAAATAACATAAACAATAGAACTAAAACTACGAATAAAATTGCCAACATAACCACTTGATCCCATGTAATCGTGACGATGGAACCAAATAAATACGATTGAATACTAGCAGCTGAATTGCCTCCTGTTAAATTCATTAAAACTAACGCCAAAGCCAAACCGCCTGACATTAAAATAGCAATCGAAATTTCTGAATAGGTGCTATAAATCATTCGTAAATATTCTAGAATGATTGCAGCCACAATCACGACAATTAAGGTCATTAAATTAGGATTCCAATTAAAAAAGAAGCCTAGTGCCACACCGGCTAATGACACATGTGAAAGGGTATCTGCCATTAAAGATTGTCGGCGAATAACTAGAAAGACGCCGAGCATTGGGGCAATCACTGAGATAAACAGTGCTGCTAAAAAGGCCTTTTGCATAAATGCATAAGAAAGCATTTCTGCCATACGATTCACTCCTTACCGCTAAAATGAACACTACCATTGTAGCGACGTTTAAGCGAATTAATTTTTTAATTCCTGCTTATTTTTTAAATTTTTCCAACATTTCTTTAAGCCGTTCCTTGGCTTTCGTTATGATCGAGCCAGATAACGTTTTATTGGAAAATTTACGTATACGATTCTTCACTCATATGGAAGCAACGCCATTTCGAATCTTCTTTGCGGACAAGACGAATTTGACGATCCACATAGGTTTTGATATCTTCATGATCATGCGTAATCATCAAAATAGCTTTTCCATGTTCATGCGCACTGTGTTGCAACAATTGATAAAATTCGTTTCGCGATTGTTCATCCATACCTGTTGTTGGCTCATCTAAAATAAATAAATCTGGATCGGTCGCAAACACTCGTGCTAAACTAATTCGTTGCTTTTGCCCTCCAGAAAGCTCGCCAATTCGTTTGTGGCGCATTTCCCACATGTCCACTGATTTCAAAGCTTTTTCCACATGAAGATGATCTTTTTTCGTCAACGGTTTGAACCAACGATTTCTGGGAAAACGACCTGAACGTACTAATTCAATGACGGTGCTAGGAAAGCCCGCATTGAAAGAAGCGACTTGTTGTGGAATGTAGCCAATGCTGATTTTTTCACCAGCACTATTTTTTTTAGCGACCGTAATTTTGCCACTTGTTGGTTTTAATAACCCTAAGGTACTTTTGATCAGCGTTGACTTGGCAGCGCCATTTTCTCCTGTTAAAATAACGAATTCCCCTGGATCAACATAATAAGAAACATCTTCTAAAACAGGTTCATCATCATAATAGAAGGTTAAATTTTCGACTTCAATATAATGCATAAGTGGGCTCCTTTCTGTTGCCAGATTAATGAATGCTTTTTTGTAAAGCAGCGAGGTTTTCTTTCATGACAGACACGTAGTTCTCGCCTGCTTCTTGTTCTTTTTGAGTTAAACTCTCTAAAGGATTCAATACGGCTAATTCGACGCCTGTCTCGTCTGCCAATGTTTTGGCTACTTTTGTAGAAGCCGATGCTTCAAAATAGATCACAGAAACATTGTTTGTTTTAATATATTTTTTTAATTCGGCTAAACGACTTGGCGAAGGTTCTTGGTCTGGAGAAATCCCAGCAATCGGTTCTTGGGTCAAGCCATATTGTTTCGCCAAATAGCCAAATGCAGCATGTTGCGTCACAAAGGTCCGATTTTTAGCGCCTGCAAACGCAGCTTGGTATTCCTTATCTAACGCAGTCAATTTTTCCAAATAAGCAGCGGTATTTTTTTCAAATACGGCTTTTTTTTCAGGATATTTTTTGATAAGCGCATCCCGAATCGCTGTCACTTCTTTTTGCGCTAACACGGGATCTAACCAGACATGCGGATCCAATTCGTGGGAATGGTTATGGCCTTCATGACCTTCTTCGCCAGATTCTTCCTCTTCTGTTCCTTGCATCAATTGAATGGATTGACTGGCTTCCACGATTGAAACTTTTTTCGTGTCCAAGTTTTCAATAACATTCGGAACCCAAGTTTCTAGCTCTTTACTATTATAAACAAAGACATCCGCATCAGTAATTTTCGCTAAGTCTTTTGCGCTTGGTTCATAATCGTGTGGTTCCGTTCCAGCTGGAATCAACAGCTCAACCTCTCCCTCATCACCAACGACTTGTTTTGCGAAGTCGTACATCGGATAAAAAGTAGTCATTACCGTGAGCTCTTTCTTCTCTTTTGGCGATTGTGTGGTTTGCCCACAGCTAGCTAAAAGAAAAGCACTGATTGCTAAAGTAACGCCGATTATCAAACGGCGGTAGATTTTCGTCATGTTCTGTCCTCTTTTCGATTTACCTATTATAAACCGTAATATTTACGATTTGCCAGGAATAATGTACCAAATGGATCACGGGACGTCAAGGAATAAATTTAAAAAAACAACAGAGCGTGGGACAAAAATCACTTTGGGTTTTTGCTCCACGCTCTGTTGTTTTTATTTATTTCAATGTCCGAACCAAATAAACTTCTTCACAAAAGCCTTTAAGTCCATTATAAATCCGTTGTGCTCGTGTTTTCTTTTCACATAAAGCAAAGACTGTCGGTCCACTGCCGCTCATCAACGCTGCATCAGCGCCGTACTTCAGCATGCGATCCTTGATTTGTTGCACGATTGGATGTCTGGCAATCGTGACACTTTCCAACGCATTGCCAACCGTTTGGGTCATCCCAGTATAATCACCATTTTCAATAGCTATTCTTAGTCCAGCAATATCTGGATGGTGCAATTCATCTACCGCTAAATCATTAAAAACGGTACTAGTAGATACACTAATTCTTGGTTTAACTAACACAATCCAACATTGAGGCATGGTCGGTAATGCTTCAATTTTCTCCCCACGTCCGTTTGCAAAGGCTGTTCCGCCCCTTAAACAATAAGGAACATCCATACCAATTTGGCTGCCAATTTCACAGAGTTCGTCCATCGTCAACCCCAGATTCCACAGTTTGTTCAAGCCTCGTAATGCTGCGGCACAGTCACTGCTCCCCCCTGCTAAACCAGCTGCCACGGGGATACGTTTTTCAATATATATTTTAATTCCTTTATGAATATTATAGGTACGCTTTAATAAGTCAACTGCTTGATAGACATGATTCCGTCGATCCACGGGTAAAAAAGAGCTGTCCGTTTCAATACGAATGATGTCTTCTTCTAGATTTTCAAAAGTTAAATGATCGGCTAAATCTACACTTGCAAAAATAGATTCAACTTCATGATAGCCATCCACACGTTTATGCAGAACATCTAACCCAAGATTAATTTTCGCAGGAGCTCGTTCGATTATTTCCATCGGTTCCCTGATTCACCTTCCTTAATCTTTTGTCTACCAACATTTTAATCTTTTAGATTCTATCATATGTCCATGAAGAAGTACACCGAAGATTGCTCTTTCTCTGACGACAGATGGCTGAAATTAAAAAGAGCTTAGGAACGAAGGGCTCTTCCTTCACTCCTAAGCGGACTTTCTAAATTATACGGCTTGACCGATGAATTCGATTTCAACGGTGCGTGTTAAAACATCTGAATAGCTGTAAGATACACGTTCAAATGAGTTCTCGTCTGGATCCAAGTCAACAACAAAAACAGATGGATAAGTCTCCGTTAAGATTCCTTTACGTTCTGTTTGGCGCTTTCTTCCAGTCTGAGCAACTAACATAATTTCACTGCCGATACGGCCTTCCAAATCTTTCTTAATTGACGATAACGTTGTTGGCATTGCATTCACCTCGAGAAACATTATATCACTTTTTTTAAAAAATTTCAAGTTTATCATACTAGAAGTCTGTTTGCAACTACTTTTGCTCGACAAACCGGCTGTTTTGTCGAATTTTTATTCATTTTCTAATGTATATTTCATTTTTGCTTTGGCACGATCATAGGCACTTCGGACAGCTGAAAAAGTTCCCCCACGTACTTTAGCGATTTCTTCTAACGTGTAGCCTTTTAAGTATGCGTTTAAAATTTGTTGTTCCAACGAGGAAAGACGTGTCGGAAAAGCTGCCAATTTTTCTTGAATCATTAATTGACCTAATGGGTCGGTAGCCGCTGTCCCTAAATAGTCCACTAACTCTTCACCAGCGCTTTCTAATCGTTGTTCCAGAGAAATAGACAAGGTATCTGTTCGCCGCTTATAGGCGCATTGATGGCGAATTAAGCTATGTACGTGATTTTCAAAATTTCGTTTAAAAAACTTTCCTAATGATGCTTGTTTTTCTGAATCAAATCGTTCTAACGTCCGAAAGAAGACAATTCGCCCTTCTTGAAGCCAGTCCTCATTATCATAATCTTTTAAATAGTATTTTTTCATGCACTTATAAATCACTGGCTGATATTGCCCATATAAGGCTTGAAATTGTTCTTGGTCTCCTGCTAATGCTTGTTGAATCTGTTCTAACATAAAAAGCCCTCCTTTTCGATAAACGTATCGAATGATTTAGGAGAGCATAGCATGTTAGAAATTTATGACTTAAGCGAACATTTGTTTAATCTTTTTTTTGAGACAATTCTTCTAGCTTCTCAGAAAGTTTTGATAACTGCTCCACGTTCCATGGAGAATTTCGACGAAATTGCTGGAAATGGATATCCGTTGCATGAATGGCAATCGTCTTTTCTGTTTTCTGGACAGCTTTGTAAAGTTCATTGGCCGAAGTCCGCAATGCACCTTGTGAAAAGACCACCCATTGTTCAGCCAAATCACTCGTTGCGACTGTTACTTGCGTTAAACGATCATTTTTTTCACCAGCTAGACGTTCAATATAACTATCTGCTGTTTCATCTTCTTTGGTGAAAACCACGGTCAAAAGGTACTTTTTGTACGTTTGCTGAATACCTGGGACTAATTGGGCATCAAAGACCACAATGATTTCTAACCCTTCATATTTGGCATAATTGGACAGACGACTAAGAAGCAGTTCACGCGCATCCTCTAAACGCTCTTGCTTTTTCAACTGGACCAATTCTGGCCAAGCACCAATCATATTATAGCCATCAACGATTAACAATTGTTTTTTCATACAATCGCCTTCTTCTATAATGGGTTGCGGCCACGATAGACTTCATACATTAGCAAGCCTGCAGCCACACCAGCGTTTAAGCTTTGAACGTGTCCAGTCATTGGAATCGTTAATAATTCATCCACTTCTTTATGAAGACCTTGACTCATGCCACGACCTTCATTTCCGATGATTAAGGCAATTGCGCCTTGTGTATTCCAGCGACGATAATCCGTCCCAGACATATCTGTACCAAAAATCCAAAATTGATTCTCTTTTAGCGTTGCAATACTTTGCGCTAGATTCGTTACACGAGCCACTGGAATATGTTCCACGGCCCCTGTTGATGCTTTGGTTACGGTTGGTGTAATTCCCACTGCACGATGTTTCGGAATGATAATACCGTCCACGCCTGTCGCATCAGCTGTTCGCAAAATTGAGCCAAAGTTATGTGGGTCCTCTAGACTGTCTAAAATTAGGAAAAATGGTGTTTCTGTCTTTTCTTTTGTTTGTTCCAATAATTCTTCTAAAGTTAAATATTGATACGCCGTGATTGCTAAAACCATGCCTTGATGCACGCCGTGATCACTCATCGTATCTAATTTTGCTTTAGGCACCCATTTGACTGGAACAGCCTGTTCTTTCGCTGCTTGTTTTAATTGCTCAATTTTCTCGCCACGAGCATCTTCTTGTAAAAACAATTTATTCCCGCGTCCTTGCTGCAACGCCTCAACAGTGGCATGGAAACCAAAGACAAAGTTATCTGCTAGCTCTTCTGAGGTTCCATCAGCACCTGCTGTCGCTGGTCGTGGGTTCCGTTCTTTTGAACGCTTATCTGAACGTTCTGGACGTTTCTTACCTTTTTTAAAAGGACGAGATTTTTCATTTTTCATTGGTTTCACCTACTTTCTTGATACACCAGTTAATTAATTCTTCTAAACGTTCTTTTTGTTGTGTTAAATGTAAATAACCCATCAAGGATTCGAAACCGGTCGCTACCCGATAGGTCGTCACATCAGCATTTTTAGCAAAGGTGTGACTTTTAGCATTCCGACCGCGTTTGTACATCACTTCTTCTTCCTCCGTTAGCATTTCTCCCGCTAACATCGCTTGCATTAAGCTTGCTTGGGCTTTTGCTGACACGTAGTGTGTCGCCATGCGATGCAAAACATTCGGTTTCGTTTGTCCCAAGGAAACTAAATAATCACGAATGTAAATTTCATAAATCGCATCGCCAACATAGGCCAAAGCTAAACCGTTTAATTGTTTGTAATCTCTCATTCACTTCTTCTCCATCTCGTTCCTTGCGGAGTATCTTCTAAAACAATGCCTTGTTCTTTTAATAAATCGCGGATTTCATCACTTCGGGCAAAATCACGGTCTTTCCGTGCTTGGTTCCGTTCTTCAATTAACGCATCGACTTGTGCATCCACTAATTCTTCGTTTTTAAAGAATAAACCAAAAATAGCTAACCAGCCACTGAAAAGCTTATCCATCGCCACTAGAACTGGTTCCGAAACTGTCGCTTGTTCACTGTACTGATTCATCATCTTCGCTAATTCATAAACGACCGTAATCCCGTTAGCTGCATTGAAATCATCGTCCATTTCCGTAATAAAACGTTGTTCTAATTCGTTTAATTGAGCTAAATAGTGTTCATCCTCTGGCAAACTTGCGACCGCATCTGCTTGTCTAAAACGTAAATTTTCAAACGCATTTTTCAATTTTTGATAATTGGCTGCTGCCTCTTTTAGAGTGCTTTCGCTATAACGAATCGGGCGACGGTACTGGGTGGTGGACATAAAGAAACGTAAAATTTGCGGATCCACTTTTTGAATCATTTCATGAACAGTAATGAAGTTACCTAGGGATTTGCTCATTTTTTCATCGTCTTCACCAATTGTGACATAGCCGTTATGCATCCAGTAATTGGCAAAGGTATGGCCTGTTTTGGCTTCGCTCTGTGCAATTTCATTCTCATGATGTGGAAATTCTAAATCTTGTCCACCGCCATGAATATCAATCGTCTCTCCCAAGTGTTTTGTCGCCATGACAGAGCATTCAATATGCCAGCCGGGACGTCCTTTCCCCCAAGGAGAATCCCAAGAAATTTCATCTTCTTTGGCACTTTTCCAAAGAGCAAAATCCAATGGGTCTTCTTTTAATTGTTGTTCAACGCCAGTTCGTTGACTTGCCCCCACTTCTAATTCATCAATCGATTGATGGCTTAATTTACCATAATTAGGGAATTTACGGGTGCGATAATACACATCACCTGCGACCTCATAAGCAAAACCTTTTTCAATTAAAACTTCGATGAAAGTTAAGATATCAGGCATGTGGTCCATCACCCGAGGATGTAACGTTGCTGGTTGGACATTCAATGCTTGCGTGTCTTCTTCAAAGGCTTTGATAAAACGCTCCGCCACTTCCGGCGCAGTAATTTTCAATTCTTTAGCTGCCTTGATAATTTTATCATCGACATCTGTAAAGTTCGAGACATAATTCACTTCATACCCACGATATTCAAAATAACGACGAATTGTATCAAAGGCGATCGCACTGCGCGCATTACCGATATGGATATAGTTATACACGGTTGGTCCGCAGACATACATCCGAACTTTATGCGCCTCAATTGGCGTAAATACTTCTTTTTCTCTGGTCAATGTATTATAAATTTTAATCATGCCCTTTTTCCACCTTTCTTCCATTTAGACGAACGACTTTCGCAGGCACACCCACAGCTGTAGCATCTGCTGGGATGTCTGAAATAACAACAGCACCCGCCCCAATTTTTGAACGTTCACCAATCACAACTGGCCCTAAAATTTGAGCTCGTGCCGAAATCATCGCTCCTTTTTTCACTGTTGGATGGCGTTTACCCGTATCACGACCGGTCCCACCTAACGTCACTCCGTGAAACAAAACAACATCTTCTTCTATTTCCGCGGTTTCCCCAATCACAATGCCCATGCCGTGATCGATAAAAACCCCCGCACCAATTGTGGCTCCTGGATGAATTTCTACGCCCGTTATGAAACGCCAAAATTGTGCATGAATCTTCGCCAACAAAAACAACTGATGCCTATATAAGAAATGAGACAAGCGATGCCAAAACAGGGCGTGCAAGCCAGGATACGTTAAAAGAACTTCTAGTGTGGTCCGCGCTGCAGGATCGTTTCTTTTAACAGCTGCGACGCTACGTTTCAACCAACTCATAGGGTGAACTCCTTTCTATTATACAAAAATAAAAAACGTCTTTTAAGCAACAAAAAAACGTTGCTTAAAAGACGCCCATGCGTGGTTCCACTTTTCTTCACAAGAACTAGCTCTTGCCTCGATACAGTTAACGCCTGCCGACGTCTTCGGTTACTTTTTTCACCGAAGCCACTCATAGATGCATTTCGACAAAAGATGCTCGCTGTTCTCACCACCCACAGCGTCTCTGAAATCCATCTGATTGTCTACTTCTTCTATTCTTTGTGTTTTTATAACACTTTATTTAAATGATCTAATGCTTTTTCTTTGCCTAATAACTCGATGGTTTCGCCTAATTCAGGACCATGCATTTGTCCAGAAACAGCAATTCGAATTGGCATAAACAAGTTTTTGCCTTTAACGCCGGTTTCTTTTTGGACGGCTTTAATCGCTGCTTTAATACTTGGGACATCGAAAACGTCCAAGGCTTCTAATTGTTCTTTGAACGCCTGTAACACAGTTGGCACTGTTTCTCCTTGCAAGAATTCTTTCGCAGCATCATCTAAAACTGGATGTTCATTAAAGAACAAGTTTGATAGTTCCACAATTTCAGCTGCATAACTCATTTGTGGTTGATACAAGCTAACTAATTGTTTTAACCATTCGATTTTTTCAGGAGATGGATTTTCTTCAACACGACCGTCAGCGACTAAATAAGGAATACACATATCTGTTAGTTCACTTAAGTCCATTTGTTTCATGTATTGATTGTTAATCCATTCTAATTTTTTCGCATCAAAGGCCGCTGGTGACTTGCTTAAGCGTTGTTCATCAAACAATTTAATCAAGTCTTCTTGTGAGAAGATTTCTTCTTCGCCAACAGGAGACCATCCTAGTAAAGCAATAAAGTTGAACATGGCTTCTGGTAAGTAACCTAATTCACGGTATTGTTCAATAAATTGTAAAATTGTTTCATCACGTTTGCTCAATTTTTTGCCAGTTTCTGAATTAATGATTAAGGTCATATGGCCAAAGACAGGTGGTGTCCATTCAAACGCTTCGTAAATCATTAATTGTTTTGGTGTGTTCGCAATGTGATCATCGCCACGTAAAACGTGAGAAATTTTCATTAAGTGATCATCTACTGCAACGGCAAAGTTATACGTTGGCATCCCATCGCGTTTTTGGATGACAAAATCGCCACCAATGTTATCTGACTCAAAAGTAATTTCACCTTTCACGATGTCATCAAATTTGTATTCTGTGTTACGTGGCACTCGGAAACGAATCACTGGTTCTAGACCAGCCGCTTCTTTGGCTGCTTGTTCAGAAGGTGTTAAATTCGCACAAGTGCCTGCGTAGTGAGGCATTTCCCCACGAGCTTGTTGTGCTTCACGTTCTGCTTCTAATTCTTCTGGCGTACAATAACACTTATACGCACGATTGCTGCTTAATAATTGATCAATCAATGGTTGGTAAATTTCTTTACGTTCTGATTGACGATATGGACCATATTCTCCCGGATGAGCAGGTGATTCATCCCATTCCATCCCTAACCATGCTAAGTTTTCCAACTGACTTTTCTCGCCGTCTTCGATGTTCCGTTTTTGGTCGGTATCCTCGATACGAATGATAAATTCTCCGTCATTGTGGCGGGCAAATAAGTAGTTAAATAATGCTGTTCTTGCATTCCCAATGTGCAAGTGTCCAGTTGGACTTGGTGCGTAACGCACACGAACTTTCGTCATGTTCATTCCTCTTTCCATTTTTTAAAAACAGACGGTTTAACGTCGTTTTCAGTTATTTTTCCAATAAAGCAACGGCAATTGCGCCGATTCCTTCTTTTTTACCAACAAAGCCCATCGTTTCCATGGTCGTTGCCTTAATGTTCACTTGTGTGACCGCTAAGTGGCAACTCGCGGCTAGATTCTTTTTCATCTCTGCCAAGTATGGGCTCATCTTTGGCTCTTCCGCTAAAATTGTACAATCAATATTGCCAATAGTAAAGCCCGACCGCCCAACTTTTTCATTTACTTTTTTTAATAAGTTTACAGAATTCGCATTTTTGAACTGCGGATCGGTTTCGGGAAACAGTTGCCCAATATCACCCAGACCAGCGGCACCAAGGATTGCATCAATAATTGCATGTGTTAAAACATCGGCATCTGAGTGACCTAACAGACCTTTTTCATAAGGAAGAGTAACCCCACCAATAATTAAAGGTCGTTGCGGAACTAATTGATGAACATCAAAACCTTGACCGATTCGAATCATACTAAGTCCTCACTTTGCTTAATTTTTATCGTTTTTAGGATGGTTATCCTTGCGATCATTAATCCCGCGACCCGCGTGCGCCGGTTTGGCAAAAATCATACGCCCAGCTGCGGTTTGTAAAGCACTTGTGACGACCACTTCGATTTGCTCATTCATGTAATGCTGGCCATCTTCTACCACAACCATTGTGCCATCATCTAAGTAAGCGACCCCTTGTTGACGCTCTGTTCCGGCTTTTACAACCATCACATTCATCGTTTCACCTGGAATCACCACTGGTTTCACAGCATTAGCTAAAGCATTAATGTTTAAAACAGGCACATTTTGAAATTCAGAGACTTTGTTTAAGTTGTAGTCATTGGTCACAACCACGCCATCTAATAATTTTGCTAATTTGATTAATTTACTGTCTACTTCAGAGATATCCTCGAAATCTCCGTCATACATCTCAACGGAGATACCTTCTTCTTTTTGTAAAGCATTTAAAATATCTAAGCCACGACGACCTCTCACCCGTTTTAAACTGTCTCCAGAATCAGCAATGTATTGTAATTCATATAAAACAAAGTTAGGGATGAGCAAAACACCTTCTAAAAAGCCTGTTTTAGCGATATCGTAGATTCTGCCATCAATGATGACACTGGTGTCTAAAATTTTGTATTTATGGAAGTTGTCTTCCACTTTACGTTCCAACATTTGTCCTTCGGTGTCTTCCGTATTTGCTTTCTTTTGGCGAGGTGTAAAAACTTTTTTCCACTCCTCAATCCGTGTTGTTCCCATTCGGAAACCTAAGTAACCCAGAATAATCATAACTAGAATTGGCAGTAAACTATTCACGACAGGAATTTGTAAGTTGTACATTGGAATGGAGATAATGACGCCAATTGTTAAACCAATGATGGCACCAATACTTCCAAATAATAAATAGGTTAAACTCATTTCATTTAAAGCTGCTTCGATTTTTTTGACAGCGGAAACAATATACTTTGCTAACCCTAAAGATAAAATAAAGAAAATAATTGCACCGATTAATCCGTTCGTAAAGTTATTGTTTAACCAACTGTTATTGCCTTGCTTAGCCATTTCCCAAGCCATTGGGAAAAGAGAAATTCCTAAACTTGCACCAGCAATGATCATCAGCAACGTGATGATTCGTTTTTGCATATAGCCATCCTCCTCGTTTATTTAATAAAGACGTCTAGTGTTGTAGGGCGTACAAAAATCATACGCCACCAACAACCTAAACGAATTATTTCTATTTTCATTATTTAAAAACTTTTCTTAACGTTTCACCAATTGTTGAAACGCCAATAATTTCAATCCCTTCAGGCGCTTCCCAGCCACCAAGGTTATTTTTAGGGACATAGACTTTTGTAAAGCCTAGTTTTTGCGCTTCACGCACTCGTTGTTCAATACTATTCACGCGGCGAATTTCACCAGTTAAACCAATCTCACCAATGAAACATTCTGAAGATGAGGTTCCTTTTTCTTTATAGCTAGAAGCAATACTGATTGCTAACGCTAAATCAATAGCTGGTTCATTAATTTTGACTCCACCAGCCGCTTTTAGATACGCATCCTGGTTTTGTAATAAAAGGCCTGCCCGTTTTTCTAAAACCGCCATGATTAAAGAAACGCGATTAAAGTCCAACCCGGTGGTCGTTCGCTTGGCATTGCCAAACATCGTTGGGGTAACTAACGCTTGGATTTCCACCAAAATGGGGCGTGAACCTTCCATTGCTACCACAATTGAAGATCCGGTGGCTCCTTCTAAACGTTCTTCTAAAAAGACCTGAGAAGGATTCATAACTTCAACCAATCCATGTGTCTGCATTTCAAAAATACCAATCTCATTCGTTGAGCCAAACCGATTTTTGACAGCCCGTAAGATTCTAAAGGTGTGATGCTTATCTCCTTCAAAATAAAGAACCGTGTCTACCATATGTTCCAACATCCGTGGCCCTGCGATAGACCCTTCCTTCGTTACGTGTCCGACAATAAAAATGGCAATCCCATTCGTTTTTGCCAGTTTCAATAATTCGGCAGTTGTTTCTCGGACTTGACTGACACTACCAGCAACGCTGGTAACATCTGGCTGCGTCATTGTTTGAATCGAGTCAATAATGACATAGTCTGGTTCTAATTTTTCAATGGCTCGTGATATTTCGTGCATATCTGTTTCTGCGTATAAGTAAAATGTCTCGTTGACGGTGCCTAGACGCTCCGCTCGTAATTTAATTTGCTCAGCACTTTCTTCACCAGAAACATATAAAACCGTGCCACCTGTGGCTGCTAATTGTTGCGATACTTGTAAGAGCAATGTTGACTTACCAATTCCGGGATCGCCACCGATTAAAACTAACGAACCTGGGACAACGCCACCACCTAAAACCCGATTCAGCTCCACTAATTCAGTTTTTACACGCGGCTCTTTTTTAGGTACGACTTCAGATAGCCGTTGTGGTTGTGTCTTTTTACCAGTCAAACTTACTCTAGCACGACGATCAGAAGTATCTTGAATAACCTCTTCCACCATCGAATTCCATTGTCCACAATTAGGACAGCGGCCGAGATATTTTGGAGACACATACCCACAGCTTTGACATTCAAATTGAACTTTTGCTTTTTTTGCCATGTAGAATCTCCTTATCTGTTGTTTATTTTAACATTTATTAAATGGTTTGAATAACGTTGCCTACTGAAAAAATGGGCTTTATTTTTGTCCAGACGAACCAAAACCGCCCGTTCTTTCTGCCTCGACTTGGTCATCATCCGCTAATAAAAACGGCTTAAAAATCCCTTGGCCAATTCGTTCACCTTTTTCAATGACAACATCTTCATATCCAAAGTTTAAAAATTGGAACATGATATGTCCTTCGTTATTCTCGTTATTATAATAATCACTGTCAATGACTCCGACACCATTCGCTAAAAGTAGGAACCGTTTTAGCGGGTTCGAAGAACGACTCACCAATTCTAAATATTCAGAATCAGGCATATACGCCTTAATTCCTGTTTTAACTAAAATTGGTTTGGGATTTTCTCCAGCTTGTTGTAACTTCCAAAGACTTGGTACAACGACCGTTTCGGCTGCTTGAAAATCATACCCAGCGGCACCTTTTGTTGCTCGTTGTGGGACACTCAAGCCCTCTTCTTGATACTTAGAAATAATCTCAAAACCACGTTGTTTCATATTCATTCTCCCCTACTGTCTAAACTACTCCTATTTTACCATAATCTCTGATACTCTGGTTGTTTTTAGTAAGTTTCTCATTTCTAAAAGCCCAGTTAATCTAGACTACGCAAAAAAGAGGAGAATTTTTGTTTATTTTCCTTCTTTTAGTCTATCATCTTCTCTTAAAATAAACAGACCAAATCCCAAAAAGTCCCAAGATTCCCTCAAAAAGTTCACACTTTCATTAAACTTTCTTTACTATTCATTATTTAGCACTTTCTAGTAGCCGCTGATTTTGTTATAATGAGTGTCAAATTTTACTGTAAAAAGAAACGAGGCACTTATGAGAAACAAACTCCAACAGGCCAAACGAATTGTGATCAAAGTCGGAACCAGTTCTCTGATTTATCCCAATGGCAATATTAACTTAAAAGCAATTGATCAATTAGCCTTTACTTTGAGTGATTTAAGCAACCAAGGCAAAGAAATTATTTTAGTTTCTTCTGGCGCAATTGGTGTCGGACTGAATAAATTAAATCTATCTGTACGCCCAACGACAATTCCCGAACAACAGGCAGTCGCTGCAGTCGGCCAAGCAGAATTAATGAACATTTATAATCAGCGGTTTTCAACCTATAGCCAACAAATGGCACAAGTTTTATTAACTCGTGATGTTATTGAATATCCTGAAAGTCGCAATAATGTTACCAATACTTTTGAACAACTGTTAAAAATGAATATTATTCCTATCGTCAATGAAAATGATACTGTCGCAATTGAAGAATTGGATCACTTAACCAAGTTCGGGGATAACGATCAATTGTCTGCCATTGTCTGCCAAATTGTTCAAGCTGACTTGTTAGTTATGTTATCAGATATTGATGGTTTCTTTTCAGATAACCCTACTGTCAACAAAGAAGCCACATTATTTTCTGAAATCAATGAAATTAATGAAGACTTGTTCCAATTAGCCGGTGGCAAGGGGAGCCGCTTTGGCACTGGTGGGATGTCTAGTAAATTAAAAGCTGCTGAACGTGTGTTAGCTAATCAACAGGCGATGATTTTAGCAAACGGAAAGCAGCCAAAAATCATTTTTGAAATTTTAGAAGGAAAAGATATCGGTACGTTATTTATTAAAGGAGGGCATGAAAGTGACTGATTTAAAGCAACTAGGGCAACAAGCTAAAGAAGCCTCTTATACGCTAGGCTTGATGGATACTCGTCAAAAAAATACTTTGTTAAACAAAATGGCCGCAGCCATTGAAGCCAATGCGTCCCGCATTTTACAAGCAAACGCATTAGATTTAGAGCAAGCCGCTACCCACGGAATTTCTGAAACAATGCAAGACCGCTTACGTTTAACAGAAGAACGGATCACAGCGATGGCCGAGGGCATACGCCAAGTCGCTACTTTACCCGATCCAATTGGGGAAGTAGATAAAATGTGGCGCAATGAAGCGGGGCTGTTAATTGGGCAACAACGCGTACCTTTAGGTGTTATTGGGATCATTTATGAATCGCGGCCAAACGTGACAACAGATGCCGCTAGCCTTTGTTTCAAATCAGGAAATGCTGTTATTCTTCGAGGCGGAAAAGAAGCGTTTCACTCCAATCAGATATTGGTGACAATTTTACAAGAAGCGCTAATCCAACAAGCCGTTTCTCCCCATCTCATTCAATTTGTTGATGATACTTCTAGAGAAACAGCCCAACAATTTATGCGCTTAAATGACTACTTGGATGTCCTCATTCCACGTGGCGGCGCCAATTTAATCAAAACTGTTTTGACAACAGCCACTGTTCCTGTTATTGAAACAGGCACAGGCAATTGTCATATTTACGTGGACAAAGACGCCCAGTTAACAATGGCAACTGAAATTATTGTCAATGCTAAATGTCAACGTCCTTCTGTCTGTAACGCCGCCGAAACGTTATTAATTCATCAAGAAGTGGCTGAAGCCTTTTTACCAACAATTGAAAAAGCCTTGAAGGAGTTTCACGTGGAACTTCGGGTAGATGAACGTGCGTTAGCAATTTTTGAAGAAGCCATTCCAGCGACTGAACAAGATTGGGAAACGGAATTTCTCGACTTTATCTTAGCAGTGAAAGTCGTTGATTCTTTAGACGAAGCCATCCAGCATATTAATCGCTACAATACAAAACATTCTGAAAGTATTATTAGTGATAATTACTTTGCCACACAACAATTTTTACAACAAGTGGATGCAGCCGCTGTTTATGCGAATGCTTCAACTCGTTTCACGGACGGTTTTGAATTTGGATTTGGCGCCGAAATCGGCATTAGTACGCAAAAATTACATGCCCGTGGACCTATGGGCTTAGCAGAGCTTACTTCGACAAAATATGTTATTTATGGAAATGGGCAAGCACGTTCTTAGAAAGAAAAACCCTTGATTTAAAAATCAAGGGTTTTTCTTTCTCCTCTCCAACGTGCATTTTTACACATGAGATTGTTCACAGTTCCACAATCTATTCTTGATATTTTTTTTGAATCCTCATTATACTTTCTACATATGCTTGTTTCACTTGGACTGGCTCTAAAATTGTCACTTCTTCACCAAAGCCCATAAAATAGTTGGCTAAAAATTGTGTTTCTGTTGGATGAATCTGTCCAACTAAAAAACACTGCGTGGGCGTTTCTTCCAACTGAATATTGTCAAAGCGATGTTTATAAAAAAATTCTTTGCCTTTTTCTGTAATGATTGCTTTAAATGGAATCGTACGTGCCGTCGTTTGTTGATGGCGATACGATTCTTTCAGTTCTTCAGTCGTAAAATCCAGTGTTTGGTTTAATTGCTGAATAGCCTCCATAAAATCACAGCGGTAAGTACGCCAAGCCTTTTTAGTCACATCATAGCCTGAACAATACCAATACCCTTCTAAAATAGTTAACCGGGTTGGTAAGATTTTTTTCGTTGTTGCTTCATATCTGGTATAGTTAAACTGAATTACTTGTTGCGCCAAAATACAATGAAACAGCTGCTCTAAATTGCCTGGTGCTTCTACTTGTTCAATTCCTTCGTAATAGACGACCTTACTCATTTGACTGATTTTAAATTGGGTTGGTTCATCTAAAGAATGCAATAATTTTTGCTTAATTTGCTGATAGGAATGACCAAACGGTGACTCTGCAACTAATTTCAGTAATTGTAACGAAAAAAAGATCGCTAACACTTCGTTTTCATTAAAATAAATCGGCGGCAACAACGGTTTGTTTAAAACTCGATAGCCACCATAACGACCATTCTCCACATATAGCGGCACGCCTAAATTTTCCAAAGCTTCAATATCCCGCAAAGCTGTGCTTTTAGAAATCCCAAAAGTTTTCATTAACTGATTTAAATTAAACTGAGGATGGGTTCTCAAGAAAAAAAGTTCCTGATTTAAACGTTCTGATTTTTTCATTTTTCCCTCCATCGGTGTCACTTTTTGACACCTTTTATTGTTATGCTTATCTTATCAATCTTAGGAGGTTCAAACAATGAAAAACACACAATTTGCCCTTTTTATGGTCTTAAACGGACGAGCAACGGAAGCCTTGACGTTTTACCAAGAAGCCTTTGCTGGTGATATTCTTTTTAAAATTACTAATCAAGAATTTAAAGAGCGTTTAAATCCTTCTTTGACCATTCCCGCTGGCGAAGAACACTGGCTTTCTCACTCGATTTTACAAATGGACACTTTTCAATTACAACTAGCTGATAATCCTTTGTTTGCAGGAATGAATACCACGCCCACAGAACAATTGACCCTCAGCTTAACCGTCGAGAGCCGTCACTCTGCCAAAACAATTTTTGAAAAACTCACGCGCCATCCCGAATCCTGTATTATCCAAGAACCAATTGAAAATGAATTTGCAACGTTTTATGCGATTGTGAAAGATCCTTTTGGTTTAGTCACTCAAATTACTCATGAAAAACAAGCAGATCCTACCAAGAAAGGAAGTTAGCCGAAGAATGCGAACCTATGAATCAAAAGAAGCCTTGATTGAAGCCATTCAAATAGCTTCACAAAAATATTTAGCTGAATTTGCAGAAATTCCTGAAACACTTAAAGATCACCGAATTGAAACAGTAGCTAAAACACCTTCAGAGAACTTAGCCTATCAATTAGGTTGGCTCAACTTGCTGCTTTCTTGGGAAGAACAAGAACAACGTGGTCTGACCGTTCAAACGCCAGCTGAAGGCTATAAATGGAATCAACTGGGCTCTCTCTATCAATCATTTTATCAAACCTATGGACAAATGAGTTTAGAAAGTCAGCTGATTGTGTTGCAAGACACCTTAGAAAAATTACTTCATTGGATTGACTCGCTTTCCGAAGACGAATTATTTTTACCTCAACAACGGGCTTGGGCGACTACCAAAGCACAATGGCCTCTTTGGAAATGGATTCACATTAATAGCGTTGCCCCTTTTACTAGTTTCCGAACGCAAATTCGCAAATGGAAAAAAGCGTGTCTTTAAAAAGTTATCCACATTTTTTCAAAAAAAGCTTGACAAGCATTTTTAAATTCTCCACAGAAAACTTTGTGGATGAAATTTCTTGTTTTTTCCAAAAAACTTTTCCACAGTGCTTATTTGTTCGACATTAAATCCTTGTAAATTCTAGAAAAAAGAAGATGAAAACGTTGTTTTAATAACGTTTTCATCTTCTTTCAACTTTAGGGGCTCCTTCACTTTTAGCAAGCAGCCCTTCTGAACTTACGTCTATTTTTTTTAGCAACTCGAAAACTTATCCTTGTGGATAAACCGAGATAAAAAGCTTTTTTGTGGTTTTCAACAGAGTTATGCACAAAGTTATCCACAGGGTGTTTTCAGCAATTTTTCGGAGAATATTCGTTGTTTGATCTGGTGATTTAGTATTTGAATGTCAATCTCTTACTACTAATTCTTCTTCACTCCACCCTTAGGATCCTAATAAAATTTTAAAGTTTTTCTTCTATTGGTACATCAAATAAAGAGTATGATAAACTATAGGTACTTTCGAAAAATCAGGTGAGGTTATTTATGAAAAATAAAAGTAGGCAGTTTTTAAAAAACAACTGGCCTTATATGTTAGCCAGTTTCTTCATTCCATTTTTAATTATGGCAATTATCTATTTGAGTATTGGGATTTATCCAGGAAGTAGTCGCAGTGTTTTAGCCAGCGATGCCTTTTCTCAATTTTCAAATTTTCACGCAAGCTTTAACAATGTTCTTCATGGAAAACAAAGTCTTTTCTATACGTGGAATGCTTCTTTGGGACTAAACTACTTGTCCTTAATTTCCTATTATCTTGGTGGCTTATTTACGCCGCTTGTCTTTTTCTTTAACAATCAAAACATGCCTGATGCGCTCTATTTCCTAACGTTGTTGAAAATTGGGAGTGTTGGCTTGAGTTTTTGGTTCTTGGCAAAACAAACCTTTAAGATTCCTAAATGGTCCCATGTGACTTTAAGTGTGTCTTATGCGCTAATGTCCTTCATTGTGGCCCATTCAGAATTAATTATGTGGCTGGATGCCTTTATTTATCTGCCACTCGTAATTTTAGGAATTCATCGTTTAATGGACCAACGAAAACCGACATTATTGTTTGTCAGTTATTTCTTTCTTTTCATTACAAATTATTATTTTGGCTTTATGATTGGGTTGTTTTCCTTCCTGTACTATTTTGCACGAACGTTTACAGACTGGCAACGATATAAATCTCGAATCGTTGCGTATTTTACTACTTCTCTTTTAGCTGGTGGAGCATCCATGATTATGGTCTTACCTGCTGTCTTAGATTTACGAACCAATGGTGAAACTCTTTCTGAAATTACAACCTTTAAAACAGAAGCGACTGCCTTTTTAGATATTATTATGAAAAATATGATTGGCGTTTACGATACAACCAAATATGGGTCCATTCCTTTTATTTACATTGGGTTGTTGCCTTTGATTTTTTGTCTCTTCTATTTCGTTACGAAAGAAGTTCCATTGAAAAACAAACTACTTTTTGGCAGTTTGTTTGTCCTATTGATTGCTAGCTTTTACATCACGCCCTTAAATTTATTCTGGCACGGTATGCATGCGCCGAACATGTTTCTTTTCCGCTATAGTTTCCTCTTTTCATTCCTAGTTATTTTGCTTGCTGGTTATGGTTGGGAAAAATTTGAAAAGGATGATCTCGGCGTCTTAAGCGGCTTGATTTTGATTCTTTTAGCAATTTTTGCTCTTGCAATGGGCACAAAAGGTGCTACTAGTTATACGTATGTGACTTTAACCTCTTTCGTATTAACGGCAACTTTTTTACTATTATACTTTTTCGGAATTGCTTTTTATCAATTGAAAAAAGCGCCTATGCAATACTTAGTGATTTTACTATTGCTGCTCGTTTCTGGTGAAGCAATCATTAATACACGGGCGATGGTCACTGGTATTTTAGATGATTGGAACTACGCATCACGCAGCTTGTATTCTGAGCCTTATCCTGACTTAAAAAATCTAGTCGATCAAACAAAAAAAGAAAATGATACCTTTTACCGCTTGGAAAATTTAAATGGTGTTTCGGCCAATGATGGCATTAACTATGGCTACAGTGGCATTAGCATGTTTTCTTCCGTTCGGAACCGACATTCTTCAACATACCTAAACGCCTTAGGTTTCCGCTCGCGAGGCACGAATTTAAATATTCGTTACCAAAATAATACCTTGTTAATGGATGCTTTGATGGGCATTAAATACAATATTGCTGAAAACAATCCAATGAAATTCGGCTTTGAGCGACAAGCAGCTGCTGGTAAATATCAGCTTTATCGTAACGAAAATGCTTTGCCGTTAGGATTTTTAGCAGACAAAGAGATTTACAATGTTCGGCAACCTCTCAATGATAATTTAGGTAGTCAAACAAATTTACTAAATGCTTTAGCCAATACCAATGAACGGTATTTTACCTTTTATCAACCAACGATGACGCTTCAAAATAACGTGACAATTACGCAAAATACAGCTGGCGTAACTTTTACGGAGAAACAACATAACGTAGCCAAAGAGATTTCTTATACAGTCAATGTGCCCGCCAATACGCAAGCTTATTTGAGTTTATTCCCAACGGATTTTGCTCAATTGGAAAGTTCCACTGCGACGGTCACCGTGAACGGCTCGAGTCAACAATCACAAATTGGCATTACTGGCCAATATTATAATTTAGGCTACTATCCAAAAGATACAACCGTTAACTTCAAAGTAAGTTTTTATGGAACCAAAGCAGTAAGTTTTGTTCAGCCGCAAGTAGTTGGCTTAAATACCAATGCATTTGAAAAAGCCATTTCCGCCGTGCAAGAAAAAGGCGTTGATTTAACCACTGGCAAACGCTCTGCTTCAGGTACCTTTACCGCCGACAAAGATCAAGTACTCGTCACTACAATTCCTTATGACAAAGGTTGGCGTGTCAAAATTGATGGCAAAAAAGTTACCCCAAAAGCCTTTAAAGATGCCTTTCTAAGCGTTCCTGTCAGCGTTGGAACCCATACTATTCAGTTCTCTTATTTACCAGAAGGATTGATTCCTGGCATCGTGTTATTCGTTCTATGTACTGGTGGTTTCGTTGCCTACGTAACCTTGATTCCTGCTAGACGAAACCGTAAAAAAGAAGACAAATAAAAAATCTTTCACAAAAAACTAAGGTTGATTTTAAGGGTTATTATTAAAATGACTCTTTATCAATAAAGTCTGATGAGTTGTGAAAAACAAAATCTGAGACAGAATGGGATTCATTCTGTCTCAGATTTTTTTGTTATAAATGATTTAGGCAGTTAAAATAGATATTCGTTTATTCTATGAAATATCTATGCTTTTTCAACTTTTTAGAGTCCTACTATTACAAGCTCTTATTTTACATTAAAAAATAAGATTTAATTCAAGAACAACATATGTCAAACTACTCTCTTTTTGACTAGATCATCTTAATATATCAATTATATCTTTTTCAGCTGCTTCTGAGGCAGGCATTACAGAAAACACTAGTCCAATAACTGAAGCAACACCAACCGCTAGTATAATAGTAAATAAATCAACTGATACGTGAACCTCTATCAAAGAGCCAATACCATAAGCAAAAATCATTCCTAATAAATAGCCAATTATTCCTCCAGAAATAGTTAAAATTAAACCTTCTAAAAGGAATTGTAACATAATAGATTTTCGAGTAGCTCCTAATGCTCTTCTTATACCAATTTCTTTTGTTCGCTCAGATACAGAGATGTACATCATATTCATGACCCCTACCCCCGCAATAAACAATGATATTCCTGCTACAGCTGTTATAAAATAAGTAATTGTACTGAGAATCTGACTAATTCCTTTCGTCAACATTGCTGTATCTATTACTTCATATTCTCCCAGATGTCTCAAACTACCCTTATCTTTTAATTGTTTTATTACTTTTGAAGTCACCTTATCGGGTTTAACTCCTTCTTTTAAGACTAATGTTAGAGAGGAAGTATTTTTATCTGATTTAAAATAATAGTGATACGTATCTTCTGGAATTTCAATATTTGTATTTGACAAGGAAAACAAATTATCTTGCTCTTCTCCAGGGAAAACCCCTACCACTTTAAATAATTCTTGCTCAATTTCAATTCCTTTACCCAATGCTCGTTCTAGTGTATTAAATAACTCTTTGGCTGTAAATGAATCAATTGTTGCTACTTTATTTAATAATCCACTATCTTGGCCTGTTAAATTTCTGCCAATAGAAACTTTTTTTCCTTCAGAATCTATAAGTTTAATCTGTTTATTTTTTTTATTTCCCCTAATAAACAAATCTTTGTAGATTTGCTCTTCATCAATTTTAGAATAGTCAGCTTTTTTTACCCCTTCTACATTTCTTATTGTAGATAAGTCTATATCTTGAAAGAATTTTGTATTTGTATCATATAAGGACGTATCACTCGGTGTAAAATTTAATTGAATTTCCACATCCTTAGAATCACTCTTAGTAAGATTTTTTATGGTGTCTTTCTCGAACCCTCTTCCAATAGCTAAAATTGTAATAACAGACGATATTCCTATAATAATTCCTACCATGGTTAATACACTACGTTTTCGATTATTTTTAATTGCTTTCCAAGCAGAACGCATGTTTACATAAAGATTCATTGCACCAACTCCTTATCTTCAATAATTGCACCGTCTCTAATAGTAAGCAACCGGTGACAATAAGGAACGACTTCAGGGTTGTGAGTAACCATAATAAGCGTTACGTCATCTTCTTTATTTAAAGTAGTAAAAAGTTGTATAATCTCCTCTGAGGTGTGTGTATCTAAAGCACCTGTCGGTTCATCTGCTATAATAAACTTAGGGTGATTAATCAATGCTCGGGCAATGGCCACCCGCTGCTGTTGGCCACCAGACAACTGCTTTGGGTATTTATATTCTTTTCCTTTTAAACCAACTCTATCCAATACGGAAAAAACTTTTTCTTTCGTTTTAAAAGGAGATACCCCATTATAAAGAAGAGGTAGTTCTACATTTTCATAAACTGTGTTGCTCTCAATCAAACTAAAGTTTTGGAAAATAAAGCCTACTGTTTGATTTCTGATTTTAGAAAGAATGTCATCTTCTGTATTAACCAAAGATCTGCCTTCAAACAAGTATTCTCCCTCAAATTTACGATCGATAAAGCCCAAAAGATTAATTAATGTCGATTTGCCAGATCCTGAAGGGCCCATGATCGCTATCATTTCACCTTTTTTGATGGATAACTGAATATCTTTTAATACATGAAGTGACTCCTCTTCATTTGTATAGTATTTATTTATCTTATTGAGTTCAATCATTGTTTCACCGTCACTTTTTGGCCATCTTTCAGACTAGTATCTGGGTTTTCAATAATTAAATCATTTTCCTTAAGTCCAGTCTTTACTACATATTTCTCATTATCTTCTTTTACTTCTATTTTCTTTTTAACAACTTCTCCTTCTCTATAAATAAAAACGAATACTTCATTATTATTTTCTTTAACTGTATTCTTTTTAGCCAACTCTAAATTATTCATTGGAACACTGATTTGGACATTATAGCCATACTGAATAGGTTCTTTAGGGCTAATTAAAAATGAGAATATTGAAATTGTACTGTTTTTAGTTGATGATGTATTTTGTGCACTGACAGCCATATCTTCAGGTAATGCGTTAATTTCAGTAATTATTCCATCTGTTGCTTTTTCTTCATTGATTTGACTAATCGTTACATGTTGACCCACTTTTACTTTATTATAATCATATTCTGTGACAGAACCTTTTATAACTGTCTCCGGACTAACAATAGTCGCATATGGTACTGTTGTGTCTACTTTACCTTTATCGTTAGTATAGACAATTCCTTTGAATGGTGCTGTTACGGTAGTGGTAATTTTCTTTTTTGTCTGTTCAATAGTATTATTGGCACTGGATAAATCAACATTCGCCGCATCTAACGCTTGTTGTGCTTGTAAAACTGCCTCTTTTTGTGTATCTAATGCTTGTTGTATAGTTTCAATTTTATTATCAGATTCAGCTTTTTCGGTTTTTTTAATTTCATCATCCATTTTTTTATTTACAATGGTGGTTTGTTCATTTTTAGCAATGGTTAAGCGATTTTCTAATTCTTGTTGTTTTTGTGTTGCATTATCTAAATTTATTTGAGCATTTGTAACTGCCAGATTCAACTTTTCTAGAGATTGAGTTTGTTCTTCCGCTTGATCTTCAACAGTTGTATTTTGATAAGTAGCCACTACATCATTTTCATTGATTTCTTGACCATTTTTCACGGAAATAGTATTAATTTTCCCAAGGGATTGATCAAAATTTAAATAACTAGTTGTTTTAGGTTGAACAATCCCTTTAAAAATTAAAGAGTCACTCTTCTTTACTGTAACCGTATTATATAAATCTTCTTTTTTTGAAGCAGTGAGATTTGATTTATAGATAATAATCCCACTAAATAATAGTATTCCACCTATGATACTTAATAAAAAAATTGTTTTAGTTAACTTTTTCAATAACGTTCTCTCCTATAATTATTGGTAGTTTTAGCAATAACCTAAAAATAATAGTTGTAATTCCTATTACTAATCCCATAGATTGTATTTCTAAATCATTTATAAAATTAGCTGCTGTCAACAAAGAAAACATAATAGGACTGACTGTCCCTCCCAAATTTAAATAATGCAGAGATTTTTAGTGGGATTTGAATCTTGCTTATCTTTCTATATAAAATATAACAAAAGCGAGCAAAAAATTTGTTCAAAATAACGAGCACTTTCACTGGTATACTATTTATTTGATTATATATATTAACTAATTTTAAATTAGTTAAATTAGCATAAAGTTCTTTATTTAAAATAAAATAAGTAATCAATTTTATAATTTTCAAAAAATTCAGCCACTCTAAATATTAATTTTACAATATAACGCAATTTACTTCATACTATTCCTACAATTTATATTTTATATAATTAACGATCCTATATTAATTAAAAGCAATAGTAATTTTCCAAAAAACAACAATTTAGTTGCTCTTACATCCTTATTATTACTGTAAAACAACAATAAAAAAACTATCACTTCAATAATAGAAGTACTAATTGATAGCGGTAATCTATCAATTGTTACTATTTGAGAAATAACAATAACTAGTAGATTAACTAAGCTTACTGATAATAATAAACAGATAAATATATCTTGATCATAATTTTTTTTAATCCAAAAATAAGTAAAATAATTTTTAAGAGTATGAACGTAACAAAAAAAATAAACAAGTTAGCGATTATAACTACAACTATCATAAAGAAATTAAATTTTCCATTTGAAATATTTAATAGTTTTGATGACTCTTCAATCACTTCTAATAACTTATTATCTTTTTCTATTAGAGTAAAAAACACAAAAATATTTGAAACAATATATGGTATAAAAAATGCAATTATCGACCAGTTACTCTTCTTTGTATTCAATTAGCTCACCTTCTTCATCTAAGTTTATAACAAAATAGTTATACTTGTATTCTGATTCTAATTTGTTATGTGAAACTAAAATAACACAAGTTCCTTCTAAAATTAATTTATGACACTGTTCAAATAAAATATCTCTACTCTGCTTATCAATACTTGAAAATGTTTCATCTAAAATAACTAAATCCCAATGATTTTTCTCAAAAAGTAATGTACATGCTGCTTTCAATAGCATTCCTAGCGAGGCATTTTCTGCCAAAGTGGTTAATTGTTTATCATCATTGTAAAGCTTCTTTATTAACTCTATTTTCGTTGTGGTTAGCTCTAGTCCGTGAATAGAATAAAACAGCTCTATATTTTCTATTATAGTGAGGTAGTAATGACATAAAGACTGATCTGTCAGAAACAAATTTTTTTTATTGTTATGTTTAAAAGTCCCCATTGAAAAATATTCTATGTTTCCCAAACATCTCAAAAAAACACTTTTCCCACTTCCATTACTCCCTCTTAAAAAATACATACTATTTAAAAAACTTATATTAATAGCACTAAAAATAGTCTTTTCTTGATACACTTTTCCAAAATTTTCTAATTCAATAACTGTTTTCATCCTATCATCCCTTCTATTATTCCTGAAATGCAAACCAATATGTAACTGAATATATATATTTTTTTATTTTGTTTAATAGCCTTAAAAACATCGATTACATTAAATCTTTTAAAAAATATAATACAACAGTTTAAAGATAAAAACATATACAGAAACATGTTCGGTAATTCTACAACTCCATGTTTAAACAATAATTTAAATGTTTCAAAGCTCCCTACGTTGTTAACAGATATCCAAACTTGAAAAGATATCATGAACAACTCGTATAAAATTAAAACAGGTACAATTGGAAATAACAGTATATATTGTACAAAGTTTCTAGTATTATTAGCAATGATCTCCAAGGAATAACTAACACCATATTTTACACTTTTAATACTAGCTTCATTAACTTCCGATGGAATATCAAATTGTTCAAATGTAAAATACACAAACATAAGATAAAGGATAGCTGCTAAAAAAAATAGTAAATATTCCTTTACCTTAAATTTATTGTCTTGCTTCATTTCAATCTTCAACTACTCTCTATTAAATATTTTATAATATACGATTTCCCTATTAAAGATAACAGAATAAAAATAAACAAAATATATTGAACAATAAAATTATTTTCTTTTTTTCTAGTTAAGATTCCTTTATTTTTTAATTGATAATATAAAAAACTAATACAGAAGATTACTATTGTTAAATATGTAAAATCAACCAAAAGAACTGCCAACTTTCGATTTCCACTAAAAATCAAAGAAATTATACCTATCATTATAAAAATCAAACATTTATGGAAATAACTCGATAAAAAATATACTTTATTTTTCTGTACCGATGAATTCTTAAAAAAATAAAATTCTGAACTTGTTCTATTTAAATTTTTAAAATACTTATCTGAAAGTAACTCCATATCTACCAAACTAAAAAAAATCAACAAACCTATGTTATCAAAGATAAGATCAACAAAATACGATAAAGTCCGTATAATTGTGTAAAAGTAAAAAGGCCATATAACAGTCCTTTTACGGTACAATGTTTTTAACGACAA